>CAZIOF010000273.1:0-5081 GCA_964540745.1 uncultured Candidatus Marinamargulisbacteria bacterium | reverse complement strand
TAGGGTTTGTCCTTGGATCATTGAGTAATAATTTGACACAACTTGTATGACCTTTCGTAGAAGCTAACATTAAGGCCGAAGCGTCGTTTGTTTTACGATTAGGGTCTGTTCTTGGATCCTTTAGTAATAATTTGACACAACCTGTGTAACCTGATTGAGAGGCAAAATTCAAGGCGGTTATGCCGTCATTTGTTGGAAGATTTGGGTCTATTTCTAAATGAGCCAATAACGTTTGGACGATGACTACATCATTATTCATAGTGGCTATAACTAGTGCACTCTGATATAGGAATTGAGTGGTTCTATGATGCCATAGGAAAAAGAGAGTGTTGATATCTAACACGTTACTTGATAGGAGAGCCTTGACTTTGTCTGGTTCTGAATTCTTAGTATAGAGTAGTAAGGCCGACTCATCATAGGCCTTTGTTTGATAGTGAGTTAGTTTTGGTAATTTTGTACATTTGATAAAAAAATGCATGTCCGAAAAAAGATTATTCGAAAAAGACTTACGCATAATTTTATGGGCCATCCTTAGAGAAATAAACTTGAATTCACCTAAATTATTCTGATCAACGACCACAACCGTTTTCATATTAGTTTTGGAAAAGGCTATGGCATGATGGCGGTCCGTCATCAGACATGTTTCAAGAGGTGATAGTCTTTTCAAGAGTGTAGGCATTTGTTTTCTATGGACAACTGTGTTAGGTAGATCTAATCGTTCCACGTTTGGGTAGGCCTGTTCTGATAAGGCTTCTATGTTTTTAATAGTACGTAGGCCCATATCATCAAGAGGATCCTTCATCGTTGATTGAAGTGTCTCTATAAATTCAGGGAGATTAGTGACATTAGTTCCGAATTTTAGCATTAATTTACTTAATCCGAGACAGTTGCCTGATAGTCTTTTTAGATGGCGGTCAATTGCTGATTGTTGAAAGGGTAATTCCATTAAGAAAGCCAACGACTTTAGCACCGCCAGAGATGCTTCCGGAGATGCTTCCGGATCGTCGGTTTTATGGGAAAACAGGCTGGTTGTGTAGGGATCGGCTAGTGCAGCCAGATCATCAGAGGGTGTTTCGGAATAGAAATATGTGTAGAGAAGGGATCCTATTGCTAGGCAAGAAGCCATCCCTGTAGCTTGGTGCCACGTAATTTTGGGACTAGTACTTCTCGAAATAACTTTGTAACTTAAGTTAATCATGAATATCTTTCTTATTAGGTTGGATATAGATTGCCCTATAATAACTTCAGCCGATTATACATATTAATTTTTATGATTTCAATAGATGGTTTGTTGATAGTTCAACAAGGCAGTTCATGCTGAATCCTTACATGTCTATACAGAAGATAAAGGATAAAGAGACGTATTTAGAGAATAGTGCAGCAATTAATATGAGATCGATACAAGAGTGAGGGGGGTGACGCATTCTCTAATAAGGTGATAATGTCAGAGTATGATCGTTTTTTTGCCCACTGTAAGGCTATTTGACCTTGATTATCTCTTATTGTGGGGTCAGCCTTTTCTTCTAGTAATAACTTGCAAATGTGGTAATGACCTTCTTCGGCGGTCTTTATTAAGGCGGTATAGCCACTATTATCTCTTACATCAATATCGGCACCTTTTGTTAAGAGCCACTGACAGAGATTTAACTTGTTCATAAGGACAGCCCAGATCAATAACGTTTGGCCGTCTTGATTACGTGCATCTACATCTGCACCCTTATCTAACATTAGCTTAAAAATGTCTTCTTTTTTTTCTAAATCATTATCGGCCATAAATATGATGGGTCGACCATGTCGACTAGATTCTAGTAACAAGGGGTTTTCTGTAAGGCTGCAGCAAATATCAGATTTAGTATGTTTCGATGGAGTACTAGAAAAAAGGGCGATCTGATTAAATAGTGTCTCCTTTTGTTTTTTTAGAGCGTGATCAATATAGATTGTTATTTGCTTATAAACACGATCTTTTTCAGAGTTTTTTACGGCGGCATAATATTGAATCAAATGATCTTGGGCTTCTGGTGGTATAGCACCTGATAACGTTTCAATAGATGATATTAATTGTCTTACATCGTCAAGAAAATTCTGAATATAAGGATTAGAAGAGTCTCTAAACATTTTAGAGACCATCCTATAATGTATGACGTGCTTTAAGGGTAAAAATGCCATTATTTTTTGACAGATATCGGGTAGCCAAATATCGGAAATAGTAGGTGCTGTTGGAAGAGATATAATCTTGAAATATATAGAGGACATGGCAGGCTATTGATAGTTATAGGTACTTTTAGGGAGCTTAAGTAAAGATGTGTTTAATTATAGTAATTAAGCATATTGATTTCAATAGACGGTGTTTTTTTGATCGTGTTTTTTAGAAAAACGCCATAGTACAGAATGTGGTCTTTAGTTTAAAAGAAAGACTAGAAAAATTGAAATATTAAAGATTTAGAGAGACTTTAATAAATCTTTAAGTGAGGATCACCTATCAACAGGCATGTAGTTCTCTAAGAGTCGGTAACACTCTTTCTGGTTATGACTATCCGCAAGCGACAATGCTGAATTCCCTGAGTTATCGGTCTCATGAATATCGGGGTTATATTGTAATAATAGGGAACAAGCAATATAGTCTCGGGTTTGAGCGGCGAACATTAAGGGCGTCATCCTACGCTCGTTTTTTTGATCAACGTTTGCGCCAGATTGTAACAATAGCTCACAGATATCATAATACTGAAATCTTATAGCGTAAAATAAGGCCGTTTCACCATGAAGATCTGTAGACTCAATCAAGTCGCCATTAGATAATAATGATTTACATACCGCCATGTTGTTCTTTTCAATAGCTAATGTTAATGGCGAGTCAAAAATATTCCTAAGCGTCATATCTGCACCTTGCTCGATAAGTAAATGGTAAACATCTACTTTACCTGCAGATATAGCTATCATTAATGGGGTTTCACCAACATCATTTGTAGCATTAATATCAGCACCAAATTGCAACAATAGCTCGCAAACAGGGACGTGCCCCCAGCGTGCAGCTTCCATGATGGCTGTGGTACCAAAATTATCTGGTATGTGAACACCGGCACCTATATTAATTAATAGCTCACATAAACTTACATCCCCGGCCTGGGCGGCTTCTATCAATGCAGTTTGACCATTATCGTTCGTACTTTTATCCCAAAATGAAGCTTTGTTTTTAGCGACTAATAAAAGAGGGTTTTGTAGCACACATAATTTAATATGAACTAAGGATTGATTAGAATGTAAAGACTCAAGAAGCACCGCTTTAGGACCCGCTAGATAGGTATCTATAAACTCATCAATGTATGTTTGGGTTTCAGGCGTTAATTTCTGATAATAACCAGCAATAAAGGTTGACTCTTCTCTTGGCAATATGGACTCACTTGTTTCCTCTGGAGGAGATTCCTGAATCATGGGAATAGAATCTCTTAAAAACCTATAAATACAGCCCTCAATTATAGGTATCTCACATTGGGATACAAGATGATGAAAGTCTCTGCAAACCTGACTAAATTGTAGTAAAGATGACAAATCTAGTGTTGATAGGATTAGTGCGGTTAAGTTGTCATTTGCTGATAGGATTGGTGTGATTAAGTTGTGATCTAACCTTGGTGTAGATATAATCCTATGAGATAGGTGTGTAAATTTATGTGTTGGTGTCATTATATTTTCCATACGTTAAATTTAGGTTTAAATAGTTCAAAAAGATAAATGTTAAAAAAATTCTTAAAATTTATTATATAAATCAAATAAACATATGTATTATCGATAGGATTAACGTCAAATTTCATTAAACTTTGATAGTAAATTTAGGATCGCGTTAGATGGGTATGAGAACAAACGTTATTTTTTAGTAAAGGCGAATAATAATTCAGTGATAGGAAAAAGAGGTAAAATAAATGAATGCTAATGATAAACAGTGATGAAGTTAAAGACCTATAATCCTCTAATAGAATCATAGATGCGCTATTTATCAGTGCTCCTCATGTGGTAAACTATCGGGTATCAGTAAAGGAGATTGGATGCTATGACACAAACCACGATTAAACAAACAGGCGCGGAGAAGATCCGTTGGGATCTATCGGATTTATTTTCCAGTATTGAAGACCCAGAAATTGCAGCTATTTTAGATAAAGCAAAAAAAGAAGCAGCCGATTTTGAGGCACGGTATAAAGGTAAATTAGCCAGCTTATCGCCATCAGAGTGCGCGTTTGCACATAACGAACTAGAGACGCTTATGATGCCACTGTATAAAGTGAGCCAGTATGTGCATTTAGTGTATGCCACTAAAACAGATGATGATGCGGTGAAGGCCCTTGTGGCAGAGGTGGATGAAGTGGGATCGCGACTTGGAAACCATGTGGTCTTTTTTGATTTAGAATGCGGGGCCTTGTCAGAAGAGATCTATGCGTCCTTTCGGGATTCCAACGAGATGGCACCGTATCAGTACAGCTTAATTCGGTCAAAAGAAACAGCCAAATACAATTTGTCGGAGAAGGAAGAACAGCTTATTAATTTGAAAGATTTGACGGGTTGTGATGCCTGGCAAAAGTTCTATAACGAACTCACGTCAGGGTTTCGTTTTGAATTCACTGTTGATGGTCAAACAAAGACCATGAACGGCAGTGAATTAAGAGCTTTGCGCTACCATCCTGAACAGGAGGTGCGTTGTGAGGCGATGACCTGTTTTTTTAGTCGTTATGAAGAGCAGAAACTAGCTGTAACTCATGCCTTTAATCACATTATTAAAGATTGTGCTATTGAACGAGAAATAAGAGGCTATAAAAGCCCCATTAGTGTTCGAAATGTGCAAAATGATTTGGATGATAAGGTGGTACAGGTTCTTCATGAAGTGACACAAGAATCCAGTCACCTGGTAAATCGTTATTACAAATTGAAAGCAAGGTTATTAGGTTTAGAGCGATTTACCTTGGCAGATATTTATGCGCCTTTGCCACAATCATCTACGTTTTTTACCTGGGATCAGGCCACCGATCTGGTATTAAGAGGCTTCCAAAATATTGATCCTACCTTTCATGAGATGGCCAAAAAAATGTTTGATGAAA
>CAZIOF010000272.1:0-4777 GCA_964540745.1 uncultured Candidatus Marinamargulisbacteria bacterium | reverse complement strand
TACGTACTAAGTATCGTTTTGGTCAACTTGTCAGGGTGGTTCTACATCAACCCTTATTTTTCTAGTATCGAATACCCTTTGTTTTTAAAAATGTTTCTTCTCAATCTATTTTTAACTGGGGTGTTTTATATTTCGGAAAATATAACAAAGACCGGGAGGCACGCAAAATATATTGCCTTTATTTGCGCCGCATTTCACCTGTATGTCTTAACTTTTTATGAAATCGTTAAATGGAATCTGATCATAACGAACGTGTTGTTTATCGGATTAATAATCGGAGTTGGTCTATATCATCTAAGAAAAAAACTGGATGTTCCTATGGTGTATATAAGCGTTGTAATTAGTATTTTTTATATCATTTCTAAGTACATTGAAATAATAGTCTACAACTTCAATGAAGGAGTATTGCTTTTGATGATTCTTTTGGGGTTTGGATTAGTTGCTATTAATTATTTTATTTTCGACAAGATCAACTTAGAAATCAAACGAGCTTCAAATGAACAAAATTAACAGCACTTCTTTAACGGATGAGGTATCGATTTTTCTTGGGGAAACAGACTTGGAAAAATCAGCCAAGGAAAAAATAGTAAAATATACCCATAACCAAGAAGAAAATGCCAAGGGGCTAATACAGAGTGTAGTTAGTGTTGTTTTGACTTTTGTAGGCGCTACAATTATTGGTTTATCTACACTTTTTTTTATAGCCATTTCTGGGTCAAAACACATTGAAATATCAGTTTTAATAACCTCAATTATTCTTTATTTTATTCCTGGATTCTATTTTAAAAAAGAAAATAATCATTTACTTGGTAATACTTTGATTTGTATAGCTAGTATGACAGCGTCTTTTTCAATTTTTGAAAACACCTCTTTATTTGTGATTTGGTTAGGCATGAATATTATTGGACTCGTATATTCTAATTCAAGATTTTTGACAGTTTTTCTGTTAGGTATATTAAATATTATGACCGCTTTCTTTCTTCACTTCTCTTCAATTCGTATGACAGGAATCCATGCTGTACAGGCACTAACTATTATCAATTTACTTCTGCTTGTAGCTAGTTATAAATTTAAAGCTAAATTACCCCTTTTAAAACAATTTTTTTTGATAAACAAAGTTACCCTTATGAGCTTAATAGGCTTTTTTTGCTTTTTGTTTAGTCTAACCTTCTTTAAAACTATTGGTGTTTATGAATATTTTATTTACAACATAATTTATTTTGTATTATCTACGGGTTTCTTAATATGGTCATTCAAACATGATGTAGCCTTATACAGAGGGTTGGCTATTTTAAGTTGGTTTTCATTTCTCTTTTACAAATATTACGATCTTCTATGGAAGCTACTACACAAGTCTGTATCTCTGTTTTTATTCGGATTCTTGTTTATATGCATTGGAATAATATTGCATAAAAGGGCCGCCTATTATGTCAAATAGATTGGCTAGTCTTTTGACGGTATTTGTAATAGTAATTCAATTTGCTTTTATACTCGGAACGGTAATAAATAATGAGAGTAATCTTAAATCCGCACAAGAAATCATTGTAAAACTTGCCCCTAGAGACCCCCGTTCTTTATTACAGGGTGATTATGTAATATTGACCTACGATATTACTCGCGCAACTCAAAAAGCAATAAAAGGCAAACATATGAAAAAATTTAGAGTGGTCCTGACACCGGAAAATAATATCTACAAATTTAAAGAAGTTATTACTTCGACTCAAAACTATGCCCTTAAGCAAGGGGATGTCCTTATGAATGGGAAAGTCCAAAAGCGTTATCGTGTAGTGTTTGGAATAGAAAATTATTTTGTTGAAGAAGGCACTGGTAGAGATGTTGAAAGAAGTGCTAAGTATGCGAGGGTGAAAATCATTTCAAAAGGAGATGCTTTTATTACTGAGCTTCTTGAGACAGTTCCGGTCCTTTGAAAACGTTTATTTAAGCCACTAACCTAACTTCAGTTGTCATCAAATAAGTTCGATAACAATCCACAAACCCCAGCCAGTTTTTACTTTTCTTTGATTCAATGATTCCCGAGAATGGTTTTTTAAGTTCAAAACTCGCTTTTTTGCCCGTTATGGTGGAGTTTTGGTTCGGATTATTTTGTAGGATAAATCGGATGAGTTTTTGCCGTCCTTCTTTTCCCTGATTGAGATAGATATTGTGGGCTTTACTGGCTAATTCAAGCACTTTCATGCCTTTTTCGAAGTAATTCTTATTGCGGTTCTGTTGATATGACAACTCTCTGGTCAACGACTGCCTTTCTTCTGTCCATTCTTTAAACTTCTGTTGCCAGAATGACTCTGTAATATTGCCGTCTAATTTGTCTTCATAAGCTTTGTTCAGCCTGTCTTGAATCTTATCGATTTTCTGATTCAATTCTTTGATGGTCTGTTTATGATGGAATTTCTCTTGATCGTGACTAGACCTTAATCGATCTTTTACCCACTCCATTCTTTCTTCGTCAATTTGGATATCTTGTAGAAGAGTAAGGAATTGTTGCTCTAACACTTCTTCTCTAATGCTTTTTTGAGTGTTATCGCAAGCACCCCTCATTTGGGTGCAATGATAATAGATATACTTTCCTTTTCGCATCTCTGCTGAGATAGCACACCCACATTTTGAGCATTGAAATGTACCAGTAAAGGTAAACCTATCCTTGGTTCTCTTAAACGGATGCAGACGAGCCCTTAGCGTCTCCTGCACCTTAAAGAAAAGTGCTTCTGTAACAATTGGTTCGTGATTCCCATCAAACAACTCATCTTTGAATAACACTTTGCCATAATAAACAGGGTTTTGGAGAACTTTATGGATTGAACTACGTGAGACTTTGTATTTGGTAAAGCCGTCCAGCATCCCATCAGCCTTCACTTTTCTTCTTAGATCCAACAAGGAAAAATTTCCTGTGGAGAATAATTTAAAAAGTGTTCTGATTAATGGTGCAACTTCTGGATCAATCTCAATGGTCTTCTCTTCCTTATTGTTAATGTATCCCATCGGTGCAGACCTTGGATAGCATGTCCACATTTAGAACAGGTAAACAACCCCGTATAAGCGTATACATGTTTATTTTTTCTTGTTGGTCTATTCGTTCCTGGCAGGGAAAAAACTAGGAATCTCCGTACATCAAGTGGTGTCTATATGACAACAGGATTTATGTTTGTTGAAACTGTCATCCACACACCCTATATGGAAGGTCATTTTGGACTCACTTATTTTCTATACACGACAAACGAGCGTTGAGTTTTCCAGTTTTCTCGATTTAAGATGAATTTTGATGACTCGAATACCTCTATAACCCCATACAGCTCCATCACGCATTGTACATAGTCCTGCAACATGTTTTTGATGTCTTTTTAAGCAACGGGTTATTGTTTATACAACCCATTCTTTTCCAGTCCTTCTGCATGTCTCTCAGATTAAGTTGTATTTCTCTAGATCATTACAATCCAAGCAACAATCTCAATCGATCTGTAGTCCGTTCTTTTTCACTATCAGGTACCTGTTTAATGATTTGTGCTAAAAGAGCCTCATTAGAAAAAGTGTCTGTATGATTGATAATCACAACTCGTTTTCCACCTTGATCGTGGGCAAAATTGATAACACTCATTAGTTGTTTGAAACAAGTATCTTCGATGATTTGTCCATCTCTCCAATAGACTTTCAGTTTATCTTCTAAGAGTTCAACTGCAATGACAGGGAGATCGGTGTAGGTAAAAGATTTAACTTTGATCGATAACATCGACGGACAGAGTTCTGATCTGTATTCTATAGGAGTTATCATAGACATCATCATAGAATCACCTGTTTCAAATTGCTCAAGCCATTCTTTTTGTATTTTTGTTAGCTTATCGTAAGCTTCTCCTAGTGTGCGTGTTTGTACTAATGAACAAGTAATAGATGATAATGTTTGAAAACCTGGAATAAATTCAACACTATCTCCTAAACATACTTTACCTTCTTCATATGCATCAAACCCAACAACAATCCCAGCTGACTGAGGCAATTCCAAAGCTGCCAAGGCTTCCATTTGTTTCACTTCAGATACGGGTAGTAAACCACGATCAAACCCTGTTTTTCGTAAACTGGCACCATTCAATCCTGTCCTTAGAATCGTATTAACATACTGTGGTGAATCATAGCCAGGGAAGGGAACGCAATCATATGATTGGTCTAATCTTAACCCGTACAACGTATCAAAACTTAGCTCTTCATTCGAGGTAATATACAATCCTCTGCCTGGGTTTGAAACAAACCAAGAATAAATCTCTTCTAACAAGACTTTTCCTGCATACCCAGCTAGATTGTCATCATCCAAAACAACCGCATCGGTTGACCCATTAAGGAATTTTCTCATGTCAGTACGACATTGTTCTAATTCTGCCATACTGCTTGCTTTTTCAGTCCACCCTTTGACCATCACTTCTGAAATCCAAACAACTTTTTTACCTTTGCTTTCGAGTTCTTTAGCACAACATACAGCAGAAGCCGTTTTCCCGATTCCGGCCTTTCCCGTTAGAACAACTTGAGTTGATTGGCCACTCACCACATCAGAGCAGAATTTTTTAGCAATGGTTAATAATTCAGCTTGTTGTGGGGTCGTCATATTGGCGTCGAAATAAGCAAAGTCCATAGTGGCTCGGTTCTCAAAAGGAATTCTTGCTAAAACTGTTTCTGATGGATAAGGTTTTTCTTCAGGCACATAGGCTACATCTTCCAATGAATCATGAGACATTGTTTCAACCCATCTTTGGAATTTCTCTAAGTCAAAACCAAG
>CAZIOF010000271.1:0-4293 GCA_964540745.1 uncultured Candidatus Marinamargulisbacteria bacterium | reverse complement strand
AATTGTTGCAGTCCAAGCGCAGGCCTATCCTCTAACCAATCACACTCATAAATAATTTTTCCTTCAGGTGTGGTTAAGGTTCCTCGTTGCCGCTCACCATCTTTAATGGTGCCTGAAAACCTAAGACCACTCTCATCCACTAACCGTACTGGCGTCTTCTTTTTTGTGGAACACATAAACGCATAGATAGATCCTAATGCCGAGGTAAGGATTTCAACCCGCTCCTGTTCTTTTTCAATCTGGACAATACCCTTAAATAGGGTTCCAAACCACTCCCAATTGGTGGCAAAATGGTGGGACCTGTCACACCCGTCAGGCATGACTCTATTGGAAGCGACACCACACTGAAACAGGCTAAAAAACCCTGAATTCCGAGGTTGGACAGGACAAATTTTTTTCCTTAAATTGTCTAACCCTTTTCCTATACTACCTGTCAAAATAGTGCGCTCTAAGGGTTGCTTTTGGTATACTAAATAATCGTTTACCCAATGATTCAAACATTGATTCACATCTCTAAGAGACTTCCAGTCTTCATAATCTAAGAAATCCATCATGTGTAATGTAACATCTTTCCCCATTTTCCAATTGTCCAGAGGCTGATAGGTCAGCCGCTAAGAGGGCTAGACGCACTCCCAACCCCGAGGACATCAAGACATCGTAGCGTTACGATGTCACTGTCTCATAACGCATCGTTTATGACACACTTTTTGTTATCTGCTCAGGACTGTTTTAGGCGCCCATACCCCTCTCTGCCTTTATTGTGTCCATTATGTTGCAATGAACTTATTGTTTTTACGACAAATAGTTGACATATACAATACTGTATATTATTTTTTCTGATATTTATATAGCAACACGTGTATAGGAGGAATTCATGATCAGAGCAGCACCAACAGTCGGGTCTACACTACCACGAAAAAGAGGTCCAGAACTACCACAAAAACCACTATTTTCTGCAGCTACAACAGGGAATCTTGATGATATAACCCCACTGCATTATGCGGCAGCAGGTGGAAAAAGAACGGCTGTAGAAGCACTCCTAGACCTTGGCACCAAGGCGGATGTGAATGTTGCTGATATAGATGGTTCTACGCCACTGCATGTGGCGGCATATTCGGGACATAAAGACATTATAGAGGTACTCATAGGAGCCGGGGCAGATCCACATACTACTAACAACAAAGGCGAGACCCCACTGGATGTAGCATCTAAGACTAATTCAGCTGCTTTGGGTGTACTAGTGAAAGCCCAGAAGATCCAACACGACTTCTTTTTTCACCTAAATAAATCTCTTAGAAGTGTGGACGCGTCCAAACATAAAGCACATGTCATAAGATACATTAAAGATAGTCCGCTCTTTGTAAAAAATGCTAAGAACAAAGATGCCTGTCCCTCGCTCTATCTCGCGGTAGAATCTGGACACTCAGATGCTGTAATAGCACTCCTAAAAGCCGGGGCAGATCCAAATAAGGCAAACAACCAAAAATGGACCCCACTGCATTGTGCATCACAAGCAGGTAACCGGAGGGTTCTACGAGAACTCCTAAAAGCCAGGGCAAATCCGCAGGCTACTGATAATGGTGGTTACACACCTCTGCACGAGGCAGCACGATATGGACATTTAAATGCTGTAAAAGAACTCATAGGAGCCTGGGTTTGTGTGGACACTCCAAGCAACTATGGCCACACCCCACTGCATGTTGCGGCACAAAACGGACATACAAAAATAGCACAAGCTTTCATAGCCGCCGGGGCAGATCCGAATACTGAAAATAATTGGAACCAAACCCCATTGCATTGGGCGGCCATATACGGAAATATAGATATTGGACAAGCACTCATAGAATCTGGGGCCGATGTGACGGCTACGACTAATAATGGCGTCTCCTCACTTTATTTGGCAGCATATAACGGACATACAAAAGTAGTAGAATTACTCCGAAGAGCCGGGGCATAAGAGTCGTCATCCATCGAATTTGATCTGTCTCATAAGTCATCGTTTATAACACACTTTCTGTACGCTGCTCAGGACTGTTTTAGACCAACACAACTACTGGAACACGACTATTTCATTATTTATGAAATATCATCTTTATTCATTCGTTAACATAATAGTCGGTATATTACATTGTGATGTATAACAGTAAAAAAACACAGGCAGGTCACATGAACAAACGTATTTCAAGACGAATTATTCAAGAATTAAAGGACCGAACTTTAGGAATCCAGGTCAGTTTTAAGGCCACTGCTTACACCCTAGTCAATAAACGATTACCGAAAGCTCTAACTTCTGAACCCCCTAACCACCTAACAATAGCGACGCTATTGCAGACACTGCCAATAACTCACAGATCGCCTTTTGATGAAATGGTTCAAACATGCATCAATACGACTCTACAGACAGAAAAGACTTTTTTATTTGACCTATTAAAACAAAACCCAACAGATGAAGAAAAAACCACTCATACAAAACAAGTCATAGCTTTCATCAACGACTACCCACTCCTAGTATTTGCTATAGATGACTATAGATTCACCCCACTGCATAGGGCGTCAATTAAAGGACATGAAGAAATAGTAATATTACTTATAAACAAAGGGGCCGATGTGAATGCTACCACTAAGATAGGCATCACCCCACTGCATGTGGCAGCACTATACGGACATAAAGCCACTGTAAAGGCAGTCCTAGAAGACGGGGCCGAAGTGAACGCTACCGTCACTGACGGTGAGTATAAAGACTTCACCCCACTGCAGTTGACAAATAATTACGACATGAAAGCCCTACTCCGAAAAGCCGGGGCAAGAACGTAGTTTTCTTTACTCTACAGCATGTCTCATAAACCATCGAAAATGACACACTTTCTGTAAGCTGCACAGGACTGTTTTAGGCTATTACCTCCAACAAACATCATACAACATATCCATCTCTGCCCTTATTGTGTCCATTATGTTGCTATTAACTTATTTTATTTACGATAAATTATTGACTTGATAATATAGTATATTACTTTTTTGGATATTTATAGGATTGAGATAAACATGATAAAAAAACAGTTAGCATTTATACAAGACTGGATTCAGCATGATAATGTTCATCCTCTGTTATCACATATAATCACGTATCTGGGCCCTAAATCAGTGGCACAATTTCTCAGATGCAATAAACAGCTCTACTACAAGCCTGTATTACACCTTATTTTAAAACATCAATTAACGTCTACAACCCCCTATAACCCTCTAGACCTTCTTCTTCTCGTAAAAGCTCATCCACCCACAACAGAAGATAGAGATAAATGTGTTTCTATTTTGAATGAAGCTGCTACTAATGATCAGTTAGCTCTATTAGAGACAGGTACCCCCCTCTCCTCTGACAAACAAAGAGAATTTATTAGATTATATCATCTCTCTAGCTCTCCTCTCTCTCCACTTCAGAATAGTGAGCGTGCCACACAACTTGCCAATAAGATTCAATCCTATATCAATACCAAGCTACGTAAAGAAAAAAGTAATCTATTCGGGAAACTTAGAGAAGCGCCCGGAAGTAATAAGGAGGCGAAAGCCGCACATACAACAGATGTTACAGACATGATAATAAATCATCCACTCCTAGTATTTGCTACTACTAAAAATAGCACTACCCCACTGCATTGGGCGGCACAAGTGCATACAGACATTCTACGAATACTTCTAGAAGCCGGGGCCAATGTGAGTCATCCAGATAAAATTGGCTGGACCCCACTGCATTGGGCGGCAGCAAAGGGACATTAAGACATTGCACAATCACTCCTAGAAGCTGGGGCCGATGTTAATGTTAAAAATGGGAGCTACACCCCACTGAATTGGGCGGCAGTAAACGGACATACAGGAGTAGCAAAGTTACTCCTAGCCAACGGTGCTATTGTTTTTTCTTCCGTTTTTAATGTTGATTATTTTTGCTTGACCCCACTGCATTGGGCGGCACGAAACGGACATATAAAAGTAGCCGAATTACTCCAAAGAGCCGGTGCCGAGGTGACTTCTACCGGCACTGCCGGTTATTATAATGGCAAAACCCCACTGGATTTGGCGGCAAGAAACGGACATGAAGCAACTATAAAAGCACTCCTAGAAGCCGGGGCAAAAAAATAGTTTTCTTTGTCATGCAGTCTGTCTCATAAACCATCGTTTATGACACACTTTCTGTACGCTTCTCAAGACTGTTTTAGGCTCCCATGTCACAAGCCAAGGTAACAATAGTGAGCACCTGTTAGTTGCATTCAACCCTTTTTCATGGCATAACTAAGTCGGTCT
>CAZIOF010000270.1:0-10516 GCA_964540745.1 uncultured Candidatus Marinamargulisbacteria bacterium | reverse complement strand
CTCCGCAAGAAGTTGTGACCCTATACTAGATTCTAGGAACGAAATAATAATGGACACATCCTCTTCCGACATCTTTTCCTTCTCAATGATGTACATCAATTTATGAAAGTTGTCTTCCTGAATAAAATCAAAGTTCTGCTTAACAGGAGGTGCTGTACTTAGCTTTAAATTACCCCCAGGACCACCGCCACCCTTAGGTAGTTCGATATTAGGATTAACACTAATATTAGGACCACCGCCACCTTCTTTTTCACCGCCCGATTTTTTCAACATCAGAAATTGGAAGACCGCATAAACGGCTATCCCTATAAGAACAAAAAGCAATAAAATAATATTTAAAATATTACCAAAGGAAAATAGCTTTTCAGCCTTATCCGTAATCACCACATTCTGAGTCGGCTGTTGATTGGATCCGGCCATAAAGACCTGAAAATCCATATTAATTTTATCCCCACGCTTAGGATTTAAGGCCAATACCTTATTGATAATTCTTGAAGATTTACGTGCCTGAGACTTAGGAAACGCCTTATTCACAATAAGATCCACAACCACTTTCCGAATCTTAGGTGGATTTTTTGTTATGGTGGAGTTAAAGGGAAGTTTAGTCAGCTCATCTGGACTCAAGTTTTTAATCACCGGATAACCCGGCAAAATAAGGATCTGATCGCCACCCTTCTTATTACCACTCTTGTTATTCAACTTCACCTTGGATTGTTCTGTATATTTAACACTCCAAGACTCTTTTCCAAGTTGAACGGTAACACGAGCAACAAAATTACCTTTCCCATAAACACCATCCAAAGCATCTTGAACCTTCTCTGTATAACTTTTTTCTAAGTTAACCCGATCAAAATAGTTTGCAAATAACATCGCCTGGGACGACAAAAAGAGCATCAGTATCCAACAAATACGCCTTCTCATTCACACTCCCCACTTTCTATTACATTTGTCCTAATCGTCATTAAATTTCTTCCATTCCGTTAAAGGTTATACCCAAAATTATACAATCACAAACACTCGACTTATTCGGTCTTCTTCTTCTTCTTCTTTGGAACCTTCACACCAAATTTGCCATTCTCTAACTCTTCCACGACAGGCGAAAACCCCTTCTCTTTTAACTTCTGAGCAAAGTCAAAAGCCTTATCACGCTTATTAAACGCGCCCATCATCTGCATCTCTACATCTTCAGTATCAACCATCTCTTCCATCTCTTTTTTCCGTTTCGCAGCACGGGCTTTAGCCACTGCCTTCTCCTTATCTAGCAAGGCTTGAGTTTCGGAAATCAAGGCCTTCAACTTCTCATTTTCGGGCATCAAAAAGAGGGATGTATTCCAAGACCCAATGGCCTTTGATTTCTGACCCGACATATAATAGGCCGATCCTAACCGATCAAACACCTCTGAATTTTCTTTATCTAAATAGGTTAAAATAGTAAGGTCATCGATAGCGGCTAAATAATTACCCCCATAAAAACTAATGGAATTCCGATTCCAATATTTATTTTCCATATTCTCAACTTTGTAGGACCCCACCGCCATATCATAGGCATATTCTAATAATTTCTTGGCCTTCACATTCATCCGATCCAAATAAATAATATGAATCAGAAGATCTTTTGTCACATTATGCTTATCCTCGATATAGGCATATTGAGCCTCCTTATAAAGGCTCTTAATACGTTTCTTTAGTTTCTTAGGAATGGAATCATCTGCTTTAAATCCACTCTCCTGTGATTCAAGCTCATCAGCAAGAACCGTATTAAACATCTCTAGATGAACCTTAATCCGCCGCTCTCGAGGTTTTAACGTTTCTTCAGGAATTTGCTGAAGAATCTCATAGGCTTTAGGATATAACTTCTTTTTCAAGGCACGTTCAAACTCTTCCTTAACTTCTTCCAGCTCTTCCTCAGACAGCTCTACCATTTCCACCGACTCTTCAACCTCTTTGGCAAAGGGATCCGCCTGGGCAAACAAAAATGCCACCAAAGAGTCTGACCTTGGAAGAACATCAGCAGACAACATACTGACAGAAGACAATAGACAACTCACAATAACAATGCTAAACAACCGCTTCATCAAATACTCCTTACAGGGAACAATACATCCATTATAATACCCTTTTCAAACTACTTAAAGTCTTATCAATATCATCCGGCCCATGGGCTGCTGACATAAAAGCGGCTTCAAACGGAGACGGTGCAAAATATAGACCTTCTTCAATCAAACGATGGTACAACACCCTAAACTTGTCCGTATCCACACGCTGAAGATCAGACAAAGACGTTACCGATCCTTCCAATATAAAAAACGAGAACATACTACCTATCTGATTCACCACACCTGGCAACGATTTTTCCCGTAATATCTGCCGAATACCGTCTGCTAATACACGTGTTTGAGTCTCAATGGATTTAAAAACACTCTCATCCTTCAAACAAGATAGTACTGCAATGCCAGCGGCCATGGCCAACGGGTTCCCAGACAAGGTCCCTGCCTGATAAACCGAGCCCAGAGGCGCCACATGATCCATCACCTCTGAACGCCCACCATAAACACCACAGGGCAAACCACCCCCAACCACCTTACCTAAACAGGTAATATCCGGTTTGACGTTGTAATATCCCTGAGCACCATTCAACGACACCCTAAAACCGGTCATCACTTCATCAAAAATTAATAAGGCCCCTGTCTCATCACACACCTGCCGTAAGGCCTGTAAATACCCCTCATTAGGTAAGACAACGCCCATATTCCCACAAACAGGCTCAACTATAATAGCCGCTAACTCCTGGCCGTAAGACGTTTTAACATGATCAAGAGCTGACACATCGTTATAATCAGCCAATAACGTATGGGCTGTATGCTGCTCTAAAACCCCTGCACTATCCGGTTTACCTAAGGTTAGGCCACCTGAGCCCGCAGACACTAACAACGAATCCACATGCCCATGATAACAACCTCGACACTTAAGCACATAAGGACGCCTTGTATACCCCCTAGCCAACCGAATGGCACTCATACATGCCTCCGTACCAGAATTCACAAACCGAAGCTTTTCCATAGAAGGAAAAAATGACCGAACTAAATGTCCTAAGGTGGTTTCACGAGACGTGGGCGCACCAAACGAGGTTCCTTGAGAAACTGCGTCAAGAAGGGCCTCATTTACCTCTGGATGCGCATGTCCCAAGATGAGCGGACCATAAGACAGTACATAATCAATAAAAGACTGGCCATCCTCGCTATATAAATAGGCACCTTTTCCCTCTTTCATAAAAACAGGGGAACCACCCACTGCCTTAAACGCACGGACAGGACTATTCACCCCACCTACAAGAATATCATTCGCTTCTTTAAAGAGTTGTGCTGATTGCAACATTTACCCTATATCCTTACTAAACTGATCTACAAAACCATTTGAAATAATACTCCATTTCTAGCACGATTCATCACATTTTACAAGAAAACAAGGGGAAACAGCCTCACCCAAAGCGCCCTCAAATCCCCTAACACACTCCCCTCAAATCTGAGTCAACACGTCCAACAGGTCACGCGCTAGAGGGCCTTTTGATTGCCATGTACGATCACGTTGATAACGACTTAAGGCCTGAAAAGTGCTCAAACCTAAGGCAACACTATGATAAGGACCTGTCTCCGATAAGGATAATCTAAAAAAGGCATCTACTGTTGACGGACTGCTAAAAATAACACAATCATCCGAACGCAACGTCAATAAATAGTCCATAGACGATGGATGTGTCTCATAAAGAGGCACCGCATGAACCTCTGCCCCACGACACGTCAATTCCTCTTCTAATAAGGGTCTGGATAACTGCGATTGAGGAATCAGAATACACTCATGATCAAGAGAATCCGAGAAAAGGGCCAAAAGACCTTCCTGCCGAGACTCCTGAGCAACACTATCAGGGATACACCCCACCCGACGTAAGGCCTCTTCCGTCTTAGGACCTACACAAACAAGTCGCTTATGGGCCAACGAACGACTATCCATCCCATGATGAAACAACCACTCCATAAAACATGTCACACCAGTAGCGCTTGAGAAAATAATAGTTGTGGTTTTCTTTAACGTATCTAAAGGTGATTGTTCACGTATCGTGTCACACAAGGAGGATTCAATAAGGGGATAACAGAGGACCTCAGCCCCCAACAAACTAAAATATTCATACCACTCTTGCACTTTGTCCAAAGAGCGCAATAGTATGAGTCGTTTCCCCACAAGAGGCAAGTGCTCCCGCCAAGACGTTCGGTAAGCGGCTGATACCACAGCCCCCAACACTAACAATGCCGGTGTCATAGGCCCCGATTCTGCCGACAACTTATCACTTATTGTTGATAACGTCCCATAAAGAGCCCGTTCATCAGCGCCCGTCCCATTCATTAAAACAGCAATAGGCGTTTGAGCCGAATACCCTGATGCAATCGCTACGTCAATGAGTCGTGCCAAGTGTGTGACCCCCATAAACACAATAAGCGTATCCACCTTAGGAAATTCACTGGGTAACCCAGTTTCAGAAGCACTCGTTCCAGTGATCAAAGCCACCGATCGCGATACCTGTCGATGAGTCACACAAATACCTGCATAACTTGGCACTGCACTACATGACGATACGCCGGGCACCACTTCAAAAGGAATACCATGCGCTTTTAACGCCGTCACTTCTTCCCCCCCACGACCAAAGACAAAGGGGTCGCCACCTTTGAGGCGAACAACCCTTTTCCCTTCCTTTGCATAGGCTACTAACCGATTATTAATATCACTTTGCTTAGATGAATGAGCCCCTTTTCGCTTCCCTACACAATCGATAAGGGCCGTTTTCTTAGCATACCCCAACAAGGTTAACGGAACTAAGTAATCATATAAAATCACATCTGCAGATTGAATGACCCATACACCTCGCTGAGTAATTAACGACGGATCCCCTGGCCCAGCACCTACCAAATAGACTCTACCGGCCATGGGTCAAGGACTCTAACCGAGTAAGCGATCGTTCAGCACAGGTTTTCACAAGGTCAAAAACCGCCTCAGACGATCCACTGACAGACTCCTCCACCATATGCTCAAGCGACCCATCCGTAATAAATGATTTCATCAAAACATGATTCGCTTCTCTAACGATGTGTAAACCCAACGGCGTCTCACAATCAAAGTTCAAAATATCAAGAAACGCTAACTGTGCTTTAGATAAATAAGATTGATCGTCATCATTAATAGCCAAACAATAATCCAATAACTCAGGTGATTGGGCACGCGTCTCCAAGGCGATTACACCCTGTCCAGGTGCCGGCAAAAAGAGACTAGGATCAAGACGCTCTGAAATTAAATCAACACGATCCAAACGTATCAAACCTGCCTCGGATAAAAGAACGCCATCATAGTCCCCTTGGGCCACACGCTCAACACGTGTATCCACGTTTCCTCTAATAGGCATCACTTTTAAATGGGGATAATCACGCTTT
The DNA here is from genome assembly GCA_964540745.1 of uncultured Candidatus Marinamargulisbacteria bacterium. Classification (GTDB taxonomy): domain Bacteria; phylum Margulisbacteria; class Marinamargulisbacteria; order JABIPA01; family JABIPA01; genus CAZIOF01. Next base: position 5,039 of record CAZIOF010000270.1, on the reverse strand, counting down.
ATAAGCGCTTTACGTCGCATACTCCCTGTCCCGATAATAGCGCCCTCAGGACAGGTGCTCAAGGTAGGATAACGCAAAGATGACCATACATCACAAACAGACTCCGCCTTCAAAAATGCGCCTAACACTAATCCGTCTTCCAAATGCGTCGTCACATCCTTAAGACTATGTACCGCAATATCAATAGACTGATCGAGTAATGCACGCTCTAGAGATTTAATAAAAATGCCCTTACCCCCCAAAGACGACAACGGCGTTTTCTTATCCATATCACCTTCAGTTTGAACAACACAGATGGCTATCTCTATGTCAGGAAACTGACACTTCAACCGCTCACGAACAATAGACGCTTGCTTTAACGCTAACGCAGAACCCCTTGTTCCTAAGACGAGACGAGACATCGTTTTTGCTTCTCACTAAACCATGTTTCTAATTTAGCCATCTCCTCATCAAATATAAGACGAACATCACTTAAATAAGACGATCTATCTGCTAAGGTTTTTTCAGCAACCGTTTTTAACAAACTAAGGGACAGGACATGAATATCCCTATTAGCCGCCACATTAGGGTCCACATTTCGAGGCAAGCCTAAATCCACAATATATCGTGTCACATACGATCCACAAAAATGAGCCTCTGTCACTAAATAGTTAGGCGAACAAGTCGCCGAAATAATAATAGGATACTGAGCCATCAACTGCGATAACTTGGAATAAGGAATCATCTGAATACCATAGTCACTAACCAGTTGTTGTGACCGACCATCAGTACGATTTACAATCGTTACAGAAGGATGTGCCAACGCCTTCAGCTTCTTAAGACTTCGTATCCCCATCGTACCTGCACCAACAATCAAAATATCTCGTTTAAAAAAATGAGGGCAGTCCAACATCAGTTTATCAATAGCAATAGAGGTCACTGAATGGGACCCATTACCAATGGACGTTTCAGAACGCGCTCGCTTTCCCACACTAATCGCCATTTGAAAACACTTATTAAGAACCGTGTCTGTGGTCTGATAAATTAACGCCTGTTCATAGGCCTGTTTAACCTGCCCTAAAATTTCACCTTCACCTAATACCATGGACCGAAACCCAGATGTCACTTCAAATAAATGCGACACACAGGCACGATTAATAACAAGTGTAAAATAAGGCTTAATATCCGATAAAGACACCTTCCAAAAGGTAGCCAACAACCGTAACAATTCAACAGAGGTACTAGCCGGGTCTTTCGCTGAAAAATAAATTTCAACACGGTTACAGGTCGACAAAATAATTAAGCCATTGATCCCACCATTAGACGGTAAAATTGCCATAAAGGCATCCAAAGCCGACTTACTAAATGTAATCCGTTCTAAAAACTCTAAGGGAATCGTTCTATGACTTGCAACAAGGGCACCCAACCCATAGGAAACAGACGCATCCCCAACAGTAATCTGGCCTAAACCTTTCATCGGGTGAAGTTTACCATGGTTCAATCAACTAAAAAAGGGACTATCCAACTAAAAACCAGTTATCGCATAGACGACACAGTCACAGGTTCCTTTTCAATTATCTTAATCATCTCAGAAACAGCCCGTTCAAGTTGATAATCTGTCTCATACTGATACACAAAGTCTTTTGACTTATACAGTGTCATATTTTCAGTCGGAATAGCCAATTCTATATCAACAGAAATCCCTTTTTTAGTAATATCTGTCATTTTGGGTGTAAAATACTTGGCAATGGTATAAAGGACAGCCGCACCATCCTGAAGTTTAAGAATCTTCTGAACAGAGGCCTTCCCAAAAGAATCTTTTCCAACAACAAGACCACGTTTATTATCCTTAATCGCACCGGCTAAAATTTCAGAAGCAGAAGCAGATCCTTCATTAATCATAACAATTAAGGGCTTATCTGGATAAATAACCCCGCCAAGGACAGATTCTGTTTTTTTCTTACCATCACGATCGATCGTATGGACAACATCGCCCTTCTCAATAAATAAACTGGCAATACTAATAGCATTGGATAACAACCCACCACCATTATAACGCAAATCTAGTATAAGACCTTTAATATCTTGGTCCTCAAGCTCCTTAATCCCGCTTATAATTTCTTTCGTTGCCTTATGACTTTCAAATGTCGTTAACCGAACATACCCAATATCATAAGGGGTCTCCACATCACCCAATTTACGCGGTAATACATCCACCTTATCAACTGCCCTCAGTTTAATATTATCGCGAACAATGGGTACCTCAATAACCTCTTTAACCCCTTTACGGCGAATACCCAAGGTTACTGTAGTGCCACGAGGCCCCCTAATTTTACTAACAGCCTCATTTAAACTGATACCTGGAACATCTTCACCATCTATAGAGATAATCATATCTAATGATTGTAGACCAGCCTTATCTGCAGGCGTTCCTTTTATAGGTGAAATAACCGTTAAAACGTCTTTTCTCATCCCAATATGGATACCTATACCACTAAATTCACACTGCATACGAACCTGCATTTCTTTATAGTTTTTAGGCTCTAAAAAACGCGTATATGGATCTCCCAATGCAGACAAATACCCCTTAATCGCACCATACTCTAATTTTTTATGATCAACTTTAGAATCCACATAATCATTGGTAATATAAAAGTTAACATACTTAAGTAAATTAAAGTCCTTTGCACCGAATGTTGCGGCACAGCAAACACTAATTAAACACGCATAAACCAGATATATTTTTAATAAACAAGCAAAAAGATTCAAAAGAGTAACCCTTTCCGTAAAAACTAATATTCTATTAGTAATGATAAGATAGCTATATTTTACGATAATCCTGAAATAAAGTCTAAATGAAGGATTCTAGCAACACCAATAGTATCCGAAGCCTACATATTCTAGGGCTAGATTTTAACAAAGTTAAGCGGATTCTTTGGTTTTCCATCCAACCTCACTTCAAAATGCAAATGAGGCCCCGTTGAAGCACCTGTACTCCCTACCCACCCTATCTCTTGTCCTTTCTTAACAAACTGTCCTTCTTTCACAAGAATGCGCGACTGATGGGCATAGACAGTTGTCATACGTTTCCCATCCTTCTTCCGAGTCCCATGATCAAGCACCGTTACTTTCCCATAGCCCCGATAGGCTGATTTATAGCCGGAGATAAGCACATACCCGGAGTTAGCCGCCTTTATTTTACGCCCTTTAGGAGCGGCTATATCTAAGCCGTTATGATGGATACGACGACGACGTATAGGGTGATAACGATATCCAAAAAAAGAGGAAATCCAACCCTTCACTGGCTTCAAAAACCGCCCTACCGCAAAATAGCCTTTCTGTCCTATAGTCATCTGAGATAATTTTTGAGTTAATGCCAATGACGCTTTTTGCAATGCCACATTATGCGCCTCTAGATCATCAATTTCTGAGGTTAAATGTCGAATATAACGTTTTTTTCGCTGACTATTCTTATCCAATCGACGACGATATAAGGCTATTTTATTTTTTAGATCCAAAATTAATTTAGCTCGCTTTTCGGATAAACGACGCCTTTCCTGAAGTGTTTCATAGGTTTTCTTGACGCTAGAAACAAGATTGGAATCAGCCTCAATAATTTTATTAAAGACATACAGAATAAAGGACGATGATATAGGACGATCCGAAAAAACAACCTCTAAGTAGCTGACATTACCATATTTAAACATCCGTACAAGCCGCTGAGATAATTGCTCTTTATGAATTTCAAGCTTCACGGAAGATTGCGTCAACTCTTTCTTTAATTGCTTTAACTCCACACGAGCATTATCCAGTTTTTTAAGCGCATTTTTTTTCTTAAGATCTGTTAGCTTTATATCGCGTCGCAAGGTATACAAATCTTGCTGAACAACTTTACGCTTTTTCACTTTCTTATGAATCTGTTTGGTATTTTCCTGAATCTTCTTGGAAATATCACCAACATTGTCATAATCAGTCTTAGCAACAACAACACTTCCAAAAAGAAAGCCTACGATAGCAACCAAACCCAAAAAAACTCTCACAACAACTCCTAATTTAAAGATTAAACCCTATCTTTGTGTAAGAACAAAAACCATAATAGGACATAAAACAGGCCTTAAACAACCCCATTACTTAAGATTCAATGACTGGACCACAGACAGTACCTCTTCAGCTAATCGGTGACTAATATTAACAGATTGTGCAATATCTTGTACCGATGATTGGGATAATCGATTCAAAGTCTTATATACCTGATACAGACGTGCAGCCCGGGACACACCAATCCCCGGAATAGTCGTCAACACACTTTTAAGGTCCTGTTTACGTTGTAACTTTTGAAACGAAATGGCAAAACGATGTGCATCATCTCGAACGCTCTGAAAAAAACGTAATATGGGCGACCCCTTATCTAAATGAATCGGGTCCTTCACCCCAATACGATAGAGTCTCTCGTCACGCTTAGCCAACGATAAACAATCTATACGATCGTCCAGCCCCAGTTCCAAGACAGCGCGATGAGCCGCTCTAATCTGTGGCAATCCACCATCTATAAACAAAAGGTTAGGTAAATCACGTGACTGTTCCGCTGCAGAAGATAAACTTCGTAATACAACCTCATAAATAGATTGAACATCATTACTCATTTGTGTCACACTTTTAATCTTATATCGCCGATACCCTGATTTAGCCGACTTTAATCCCCGATAACACACTACGGAACCTACAATATGAGATCCGTAGAGATGTGAAATATCAATCCCCCAAATAAGATCAGGCAAGAATCGCAATTCTAGCTGGGTAACGATAGCAGATCGATCCAACGACATTTTAGCGTTTATACCACGTTCTACAACAACCCGATGCGCCGCTATCTTTGCATTTTTTTGAGCAAGTTCTAACAACTGATACTTAATCCCCCGTTTGGGACACCGAACCGATGCATAACGCCCTTTATCATTCAAGTCAGACAAGTAAGGAACTAACAAGTCGTCACATAAAATAGGACGAGAAAACAAGGTCTCATCATCCCAAAAGGTTTCCTCTGCCCGCTGAACTAAGGC
>CAZIOF010000269.1:0-6170 GCA_964540745.1 uncultured Candidatus Marinamargulisbacteria bacterium | reverse complement strand
AAATAGTGTATCTGGTAATGGTGGTGGTGGTGGTTCCTATAATAACGGTACTAATCAAACTAATACTTCAGGCGTACGATCAGGCCATGGTCAAGTTACAAATACGGGAGGTGGCCCAGTGACTACAACGTATACAGGTGTCTCGGATTTTCGGTTATAAATTACGGATAATAATAGTGACCGGTTCAGCATTTGGGGTAATTCCTGTGGTGGGGGTGATTGTGGGGCTTTAAATAAAACTAATGAGGCGTTTCGGTTTAATATGGATGGCAAGGCTTATGCTAGGTTAAACTGGAATTCCAATACGAGTTATGGCCATTCTGATAAACGGTTGAAAATAAATATCACCAACTTGGATTCGAAAGTAATCTTGGATAAACTGATTCAGTTACAAGGGGTGTCTTTTAAATGGGAGTTGAAAGAGCTTTCTGAAACTTTAAATTTTGGCTTTATAGCCCAGGATGTAGAGGCTGTTTTCCCTGATTTGGTTCAAATGAGTCCTATGACGGACAAAAGAGTACTGCCTTATGACGCCTTTACAGCGCTATTAGTTGAAGCTATTAAGGCAAGACAAGCGATTATAGAGGCGCAACGCGCAGAACTTGAACAGCTCAACCTAGACTTTGAGGCGTTAGAGGAACGTTTAGATAGACTGGAATCTAGTAAATAAGAAGCCACTCTAGGCTTGTTGCAGCTTCTTTAATGGCTGCGCCTGTATCTTCGATATGTTCGATCACATTTTCAAGAGCACGGAGTGTCCCAAGCCTAATGACGCCTTTATTCCCCAATTGATAGAGCTGTTCAAGACAGACAGCCTGTTGTTCTTGGATATCTGCTTCCATCTTTTCAATAGCCGAAATGTAGGAGAGGAGCTTCTTCTTATCTTTTAGGTAGATATGTAGAGAGGCTTTGAATTCTAAATGAATGGCTTCTACGGCCTTGGTTAGGGTCAAAATCTCCAATGTTAAATGGTCGGGTAGTTCGGTATCTAATTTACATAAGATGAGGATCCGTTTCGCACATAAAATAATATCGGTTGAGATATATTCGATGCGTTGGAAAAGACGGAGTAAGTCATACTGTTTCTGTTGGTCGAATTGGGCTTGGATAATCTCTTCTGCGGTCCGTTCAAAAATAGCTCTTGAATTGTCATTGATTTTACGAATCTTTTCGTAGAGATGGGGTACGACCTCATTCTTATGTTGGCATAGATAGCGGACCATATCATGTAGCAAATTAAGCTCTTCTTCATCGATTCGTGTATGTTCAATCAGTGAATCCACAATGGAGAATTCGTTCGTTACTTTCTGGGGCCCAAAATACTTAGTGAGTAGTTTATTTGATCCAAATGTTTTCATGTGTAGTTCCTCCCTTTTTCATATCTTAGTCAAATAGTGTGGGTATGGTGACTTTCCCGGCCAAAATGGCTTTTCCTACGATACATCCTGATACGCCAATTGATTCTAATGCTTTTAAATCGAGGATATCTTGGTCGCAACTCACGCCTCCTGATGCGATGATTGGGATTTTGGTGTGTTGTGCTACGTCTCTTAAGGCGTTTAGATTGGGCCCCTTTAGGGTGCCGTCTTTTTCGATATCGGTGAAGATAACAGATTCTACCGCCACTTGCTCAAGGGTTGTTAATAATGTGTTGACTGAAAGATCGCTTTTTTCAAGCCAGCCCTCAACAGCGACCTGCCCTTGCTTGGCATCAATCCCGGCAATAAATCGGTTTGGATAGTGTTCACATAGGGCTAACGCAGTATCGGGATCTTTAACGAATAAGGACCCTAGTATAAGGAGATCAATACCGGCATCAAATAGGGTCTTAGCGGTTTCTTTTGACCGGATACCTCCCCCTAGCTCTAGGGTACAGGTGACTTTCTGCCGAATAGCTTCAATGGTTTTGATGTTCTTTAGTTGGCCGTCCTTTGCGCCCTCTAGATCCACAAGGTGGATTCGAGTGGCACCTGAATCTTGGTAATATTGGGCGAGCTCGGTAGGTGTTTGTTCATAGTTGTTTACACGGTTATAGTCACCCTGTGTTAATCGAACGACTTTTCCTTCAATAATATCGATTGCGGGGATGATGTTAAACATGATCAATACTCCTAAGGTTTAGTTCGTTCAGTTGGGCACCGTTTATTTGTGAGGGTGCGTGAGTCAGGGGGCAAAACATGTTTTGGGTCTTTGGAAACGCAATGACCTCGCGTATAGAGGATGCGCCTGTCAGCATCATGACAAGTCGGTCTAGTCCGAGTGCTAATCCTCCGTGTGGGGGCGTGCCATATCGTAATGCTTGGACAAAAAATCCGAATTTAGCGTCGATGTCTTCTTGTGTTAGGTTCAATAATTTAAAGATATCTTCTTGAAGGGCCCAATCATGGATCCGGATACTGCCGCCGCCTAACTCCACACCATTGAGGACGATGTCATAGGCTTGGGATCGTACGTTTTCGGGTTTTGTTTTGAGCAGAGGGTAATCGTCAGGATGAGGGGCAGTAAAGGGATGGTGAAGAGAATAGAGTTGGTCGCCATCTTTTTCAAAGAGTGGGAAATCAACAATCCATACTAGCTTATAACCTTCTTTTGGAATCTGTAATAAGTCTGACACAGCCAATCGAAGTTTTCCCGTGGCTGTTAAGCAACGAGTGGTGTTTTCGTCCGCTACAATGAGTAGGGTATCGCCTGTTGTTAAGCCCAGGTCTTTTTTTAAGGCTGTTTCCTGCTCCTGGGTTAGAAACTTTGCGATGGGAGATTGGAATCCGTTTTCAGTGACATGGAGCCATGCCAGCCCTTTGATCCCTAATGGTGCTAAGACCTCTTGCTGTAGAGTCTCTATTTTCTTTCGGGAGAGTGAGGCAGCCCCGTTTGGGACCTTTATGCCTTGGATGGTCCCTTGGTTATCTAGGATCTGACGAAAGATTTTAAATGAGGTGTCTGCAAAGATCGGTGATAGATTATTGAGTCTGAGATCAAACCTGAGATCAGGTGCGTCCGTCCCATACTGGGTCATAGCATCTTGGTAACTTAGGGTGGGAATTTCTTGGCTAGTAGGGATAGCCAGTGTCTTAAAGATTTGTCGAATGAGATCAGAGACGAGATCAACAATATTTTGTTCAGAGACGAAAGAGGCTTCGATATCCACCTGAGTAAATTCGGGCTGGCGGTCGGCACGGAGGTCCTCATCGCGAAAACATTTGACGATTTGGTAGTACTTTTCAAAACCGGACATCATTAAGAGTTGTTTGAAGAGCTGTGGTGATTGGGGCAGGGCAAAGAAATGGCCGGATTGGACGCGTGATGGGACAAGGTAGTCACGGGCACCTTCTGGTGTACTTTTAGTGAGGATGGGTGTTTCGATATCGATAAATCCTTCATCGTTAAGGACCTGTCTAATGGTATTTGTGATTTGGTGACGGATGATGAATCGTTTATTGTGTTCGGTCTTCCGCAGATCAAGATACCGATACTGAAGTCTATTCTTTTCGTCGGCTTCGGTGGTATCAGCTACACTAATCACCGGGGGTAGTGCTTTATTGAGTATGGTTAAGGATGTGGCCACAATCTCAACCTGTCCTGTTTCCATATCTTTATTAAGCGCTTCTGTTGCCCGTTTTCTAAGGGTGCCTGTCACATTGATTACGAATTCACATTTAATCTCAGTGGCCTCTTTATGGAGGTTAGGATGTTCGGTGGCATCGAATACCACTTGAATGATCCCTGACCGGTCACGGAGATCCACAAAGACCAGGCCTCCCAGATCTCGGACCTTATGGGCCCAGCCGGCTAAGGTGACTTCTGCGCCTAGTTTGAGTGTGCTTGCATCCTTATTGCTATGGGTTTTTAAATCAGTTTTCATGATGATAAGACCTTAATGATATCCTTTTGTGGGATTTCTTGTTGGGTGCGTTTATTCATGTCTTTTACAAGAATAGTTTTCTTTTGAGCTTCATCTTCACCTAATATGAGGACAATATCGGCCTTACATTTATTGGCCTGTCTAAGTTGGCCTTTCAGATCTTCTTTTGAGTAGTCCATTTCACATTTCAGACCTTTACGTCTCAGTTTATCTTGGATTTCAAAGCAACGTGTTTGTTGGGGGAACCCTAAGGGCGCAATAAAGATTAGTTTTTCGCTTTTAGGGATGATTTCTGATAATTTTTGTAAGATCATGACCGCTCTTTCCATGCCAAAGGCAAAGCCAACGGATGGAATATTACCGCCACCTAGTTCTTTAATAAGGTTGTTATAACGGCCTCCACCACAGAGTGTGTTTTGAGCGTCCAGATCGTCGGATACGATTTCGAAGACGGTTTCTGTATAGTAATCTAAGCCTCTTACCATAGTAGGTTTAACTTCAAACGGAATATGAAGCTGGTCCAGGTATTCAAGAACAGAGTTGAAATGGTCTTTCGATTTTTGGGAGAGTGCTTCTCGCATGTCTGGCATGCCAGATATGTAGGTTTGAACACTCTTGTCTTTACAGTCCAAGATACGGAGTGGGTTCTTTTCGATCTTGTCTTGGAGATGTTTTGGCAGTTTTTTAACATTTGAGGACAGGAACTGTTTGATCCGTTCTTCAATCACAGGCCGACAAATGTCGCAGCCAATGGAATTGATGTAGACCTTTAAATTACTGAGTCCTAGTTCGTCAAATAGATGGAAGGCCATGGAAATCATTTCTGCGTCTGCGTAGGGGTGTGCATTCCCGATATTTTCTACGCCAATTTGATGGAACTGACGATAACGGCCTGACTGGGGTCGTTCGTAACGAAACATGGGGCCGAGATAGTAGGCCTTAAGGTTTTTCTGTGTTTTGTGCATATTGTGTTGGATAAAGGCCCGTGCGATGGAGGCTGTTCCTTCGGGTCGTAATGTGAGTTGCCGACCACCTTTATCGGTAAAGGTGTACATTTCTTTTTCAACAATCTCTGTATCTGCGCCAATGCCACGTTCAAACAGATTTGTCATCTCAAAGATAGGGGTTCTTATTTCGTTATAATTATATAGGTTGAAGATACCCTTAGCTGTTGTTTCGATGTGCTGCCAGTAGCCAATTTCGTCTTGTAAGATATCTTTCGTTCCTCTGGGGAGTGAATAGGTCATGGTGGTTGGTTTCTCTTTTGTTTTTAGTGATTTTCTCATAGATTAATTTAGGGTTAAATAACCCCCTTAAGCAGTTTCTGTTGCTTTTATTAATACGGGTATTTAATGCTCACGATACCTTATGGAATTCAATTTTATTATAATTGGGCTTACTCGATCACTTGGTTAGTATAACATATTATTTTGTTTTCTTGGAGGTGGGCTCAATGTGATTAGGTAGGTGTGCGCTGCCCCATATGGAACAGCTCACTATATCGAATTTTTGCTATGTCTTGTTAAGTACCACTCGTTTAGCGTGGATTTGAAAAGTTTAAATAAGTCTTAATAATCGTTGTTACAATCTTAGGTTCTTGGAGTGCCTGTTCGAGCAGTCCTAGGTTGGCCTTATCGTTAGCTTTGTGTTCATGTCTAGCGTTTCGGATCATTGTTGGGGATGGTGTTCTTCCTAAACCTAAATTGGCAATACAGCCGGCGTAGTGAGGTAATCCGGGGAATTCTTGTAAAAGCTTTTGGTATAGATCCTGTCCATCTTTTAAGTCTGTGGGGGTAATGCCTGGCTGGGGTTCCAGAAAGGACGGTCTCATAAAGTCTATGGCCCGTAAAGGGATAGTTTGTCTGGTTGGTGGTGTTTGGTTCCTTGGTAGAGGGCGTACGTCGTGTGCTGGTGCAATCATAATAGTCTCTCCTTGATTTAGTTTTATCATGGTTGGTTTATAATATGTTAGATGGTGGATGTCTGTTTTGTACTGGGTTATATGAGTAGCCTCCCAAATGTGTCGTGTTGATGCCGCTGTTTTTATTAAGAAGTAACTATATTATACATCTATCATAATAAGATAGGCGATGCTGCATTTAATGTTCTGATTGTTTAGTGACGTTGATACAAGGCGATTCCGAGGTCTATATTTATTTGTCTATCAATACTTGGGAATAGAGGGTTCCCCAAAATGCGTTAGAATGACCTTGGTTTTCTGATGGGGGGTATGGTATGATTTTTGATGTATGTTAGGTCGTTTTCCGGCCATTATTATTACCTATGTATTTGTAACCTTAAAGGACCT
>CAZIOF010000268.1:0-10939 GCA_964540745.1 uncultured Candidatus Marinamargulisbacteria bacterium | reverse complement strand
TCTGAATACTATATATGGAATAACTTGTGGTCACTTGCGGGCTTTGAAAAAGCCGGAAAAATAGCCCAGATATTAGGAAAAGGAAAAGAGGCTCATAGTCTTCATGGAACAGCGTCTCAACTGAATGCAAAACTAGTCCGCTTCCTTAACCGCTGTCTAGACACCTATCAATCCACAGAACCAATGGCCTTCCCACCAAAAAAACTCCTTGATTCAAGTATCATTCTAAGTTTAGGGGCTATCTATCCACTGGATCTCCTCCCCACCAAAAGTGGCCCTATCAAATCCATCCTCAAACTCATTGAACAACAGTTCCTGATTAACAACACCTATTTTAATTTCGGACAAAATCAAGGCTTCAATATTATTTATAATTTTCTACTTGCACAAACCTACCTCAAATCACGAGACCCAAAACTCTTTCCTTTACTAGACTGGCTAGAAAAACAATCCCTAGGAACAGGGGCATTTCCAGAAGCCATTCACCCCATCACAAAACAAGGCTGTGGCGGCGACGGTCATTATGCCTGGCCATCAGCAGAATATAGCCAACTCATTCGACATATGATGATCTGTGACACAAACAATATTCTACACATTTTTCCCTTTATCCATCCAAAATGGTTAGATAGTAAAGACGCTTATATCGAACTCACGAATTGTCCCACCCTCTTTGGACCAATCACCATTTGCGTACAAAAAGAAGAGGACACCTTCAGTGTCTCCTTTTCCACTTCCTGTCATACACCGCCGAAAAATATCCGACTATCTATGCCCTTTAATATTGCGTCTGTAAAATGGAAAGACCAACACAAAAAAGTCAATAGTAACACCGTCAGTTTACCCTGCCAAAAAGGGACGTTAAGTCTCATTCCAAGCACCGAAGACCCTATCCCAGAATAACATGCCCAATGCGTCCCCATCCTCTTAAAAAACCTAAACTAGGGACCGAACATACCGTTGAAATCAAAAAACTTGTCTACCAGGGTTGGGGACTTGCCTATATTGACCAGTTTGTAACCTTTGTTCCACGAACCCTTCCAGGCGAACAGGTCACTATTAAAATAGTGAAACGAAAGCGTGATTATGCCTTAGGCAAAGTCCTTCAATTTAACACAAAATCCACTCACCGTACGAACCCCGCATGTGACCACTATCCCCAATGTGGTGGTTGCCAACTACAAGATGTTCCCTATGAACACCAACTCCACTTAAAAACATTGATCCTTGAAGACTGCCTTGAACAGTTAACACATAAGACCCCCATCCCCGTTAAACCCATTATCGGCTCAGAATCGCCCTACTATTATCGAAACAAAATGGAATTTGCCTTTGGCCAAACAGAGTCCCAACTCTTTATAGGATTAAAAGAAAGAGGTTATTACGATCGCGTACTCCCCATCTCTACATGTAAATTACTTTCAGAGGAAAGCAATGATATCCTCCTATGGTGCCAATCCTTTTTTTCATCACAGTCCACCTTAACTGCCTGGAATCCAAATACACACACCGGTCAGCTTAGACATCTCGTCATGCGCCATTCAAAGACATCCGATACCTATATGATCAACTTAATCGTCACCAAAAACCACCCTAAACTATTTAAAAACTTTGCCGAAACCCTAAGTAAGGCATTCCCAAATGTCAAACATATCTTGCTCACCATTAATACAGCCGTCTCTGACTCTACCGTCTCAGAAAATTCACAGCTTCTAAAAGGACATGGCTACATCTCAGAAACCTTGGAAAATCTAACATGTCAAATATCCCCTCTATCATTTTTCCAAACCAATACAAAACAAGCGGAAACCCTCTATAGGACGATAAGAACACTCAGCAACCTTAAACCCACCGATACTATTCTTGATCTCTACTGTGGGACAGGTAGCATTGGCCTCTTTCTCGCAAAAAACGTTAAACAGATCATTGGCATCGAAGAAAATAAACATGCTATCGACAACGCCAAAACCAATGCCCTCAATAATGGGATTAACAATGCCACCTTTTACGCAGACCGCGTTAAAAACATTCTTAAAACCCATACATTTGAGGTTGACTGCGTCATTGTGGATCCACCTCGAAGCGGCATGGTTCCAAAAGCCATTCGGCGCCTCATATCACTCAATGCACCAAAAATCGTTTATGTCTCCTGTAACCCGACAACACTTGTTAGAGATCTCAATCTCTTGGTAGACGCGAATTATACGATCGAAACACTACAGCCCGTGGATATGTTTCCAAATACTTACCATCTTGAAACAATTTCAATCCTTACAAAATTAACAGCTTGAAAATTAAGGCCGCCTTTTGCTAGACTTCTTAACACTGTTACCCAAATATAAGGATTCGTACGCCTAAATATAAACCACTATTAAGACTGTCCTATACAAGTTAAGGATCCATATGTAACGAACACATATAGGACAAAACACATAAGGAGGATCATGTGTCAGCTAGAAAAACACAGACATTAAAGTCACGAAAGAAATCACCAGGTCTATCAGCAAGTATCACACAATTATTAAACCCATCATTTATCTTCTTCGCCATTATGATGATCATGTCATTTTACGTAGGAAAAGTAACACCCCCAACCTGGACTGTTGAGAACATCGCCTTACAGGTAAGAGTGGAAGAAAGTACAAATAAGCCTTATTACATCTTCAAAAAAAAGAAAAAGTATATCAACATTATCGACTATCAGAATGCCACCCTAAAACCCAATCGCATAAAATACCTAAATGCAACAGGTATAGCTCCTACTGTAAAAGAAGAATTTGTGCTTAAAACAACCGAAGGAAAACAAGAAATCTTTCAACTAAAAGCCACCAAACATTGGGGCTTTTGGTCCTTATTACCTGCCTTAACAGCCATTGGTCTATGTTGGCTCACAAAACAACCTATTGCTGCGTTATTAGGGGGTATCTTTTCAGGGGCCTTATTACTTGGACTATATGACATGACAGAACTGGTCTTTATACCCAAGTTTGCCACAACGGGAGCAGCAGGTATTCTACTCCTCTATCTGTTCCTTCTAGGAGGGCTGATGGGCATCTGGTCACGAACAGGTGCTGCTCAAGCCTTCGCCGAATTTATGACAAAACACTTTGTAAGAGGCCCAAAAACAGCGAAATTAGTTGCGTGGTTATTGGGGATCATCTTCTTTCAAGGCGGAACCGTCAGTACTGTTCTAGTGGGCACCACTGTAAAACCACTGGCAGACAAAGAAAAAATTAGCCACGAAGAACTCTCCTATATCGTAGACTCAACAGCCTCTCCAATTGCGTCAATCCTTGCCTTCAATGCGTGGCCAGGCTATGTCCAAGCCTTTATCTATGTATCTGGTGTAAGCTGGTTAGCTACAGAAGCCGATCGAGTTGCCTTTTTCTTTAGTAATATCAAATACTCATTTTATTGCCTATTTGCAGTAATCCTCACGCTACTTTTAAGTCTAGACAAAGCACCCTTCCTAGGAAAACGAATGAAGGCTGCCATCAAACGATCGAGAGAAAAAGGGCAATTAAACCACCCTGATTCGGACCCACTAAGTTCCGAAGAATTAGCCGTAGATTCGCAACCTGAAGGCTACACCCCCAATGTATTAGAGTTTTTCATTCCTTTGTTTGTTCTGATTGGCATTGCCATTGGGACTTATATGACAGGTGGTTCGCCTCAAGTAAGACTAGCATTTGGAGCCTCATTATTAACGGCTATTAGTATGGCATTGTTTAGAGGTATGTCATTAAAGGATGTGATTATCGGGGTTGAAACTGGGCTAAAAGGCGTTGTAGTAGGAGCCGTTATCCTACTTTTAGCCATTACCATTGGTGGCCTCAGTAAAGAAACAGGCGGCGGTATCTTTTTGGTTGAACTCTTAGGAAGCTCTATCCCCTATTGGTTACTCCCCGTTATTTTACAGGCACTCACCATGTTAATTGCCTTTTCAACTGGAACAAGTTGGGGAACCTATGCGGTAGCCTTTCCACTAGCCATGCCTCTCGCTTTTGCCATAGGGAATGCACAGGTGGAAAACCTCCCATTATTTATAGGGGTTTGCTTTGCAACTGTTCTTAACGGAAGTGTTTACGGCGACCAATGCTCACCTATTTCGGATACAACCGTTTTAAGTGCCATGTGTACCGGTTCAGACCTTATGGACCACGTTAAAACACAGATAGTACCCGCCTCCTTTGCAGCAGGTCTAGCAGGCATTTGCTGGACCCTAACTGTCCTCTTATTTGCATAATATACCAGGGGGATGCGTTTATGATCGCATCCCCTTCCGCCAAGTTGCTCCTTGTCAACATACAGGTTTTTAACTAAACTGTAGTATATCCCAGTTTACGAATTAGAAATTTCTTACCAAAAGACATGGAGGAATTTGACTATATCAATTAGTGGCAGCAATAGCGTATAGACTGTAAATAAATAGCGTATCAACAAACCTCATAGACACCATCTTTAAGGAGCGTAGGAATGTCCCAAGAAAAAAAAGCTACTATTAAGGAAAATACAGAGAAAGCAAAATCCTCAGACTCCAAGAAAAATAAAAAGAACACCCCCATCCAAGACGAAAAACTCCCATTAAAGACTGACATTGATACAACAACTAAAGAAGACGATAAACCAGAACGTCGTACATCAAAAACAAAAGAAGAAAAAAAAGCCCTTTTAGAAAACGATGACCGGTTGGATATCGTCGAACTCCAAAAAGGAAGTTTATAAAATCTCCATGAACTCGCAAAGAAACTTGAAATACCCGATTACAAAATCTTACCCAAAAATGATCTTATTTTCGAAATCCTACAAGCAAAAACCGAGCAAAACGGACTCATTTTTGCACGTGGGGTACTGGAACTTCTCCCAGACGGCTATGGATTTTTAAGAACACACAATTATTTACCTAGTTCAGAAGATATCTATGTCTCTCAAACTCAAATCCGTCGATTTGGACTACAAACTGGCGATACGATTTCAGGACAAGTTCGCCCACCCAAAGAAGGTGAACGTTACTTTTCCTTGCTAAGAGTAGAGGCTATTAACTGGCAAAGCCCCGACAAGATTAAAGATAGGACCCTCTTCTCCAACTTAACCCCCATCTATCCTGATGAACAGTTAAAACTAGAAATTGGTCCAACACCCCTTGTGGGCCGTGTCATGGATATATTAGTTCCCATTGGAAAAGGCCAAAGATCGCTTATCGTATCGCCCCCTAAGGCTGGAAAAACAACTATTCTAAAGGATATTGCCAATAGCATCGCCATTAATCACCCAAAATCCATTATCAAAGTACTCCTGATAGATGAACGGCCTGAGGAAGTCACAGATATGGAGCGATCGGTAAAAGGGGAAGTCATCTATTCCACCTTTGACGAGCCGCCTGATCAGCACGTTCGAATTTCAGAACTGGTCTTGGCCAGTGTCCGACGTTTAGTTGAATGTGAGCATGATGTCGTCCTTTTATTAGACAGTATCACACGATTAGCGAGAGCCTATAACCTGGTCGTTCCCCCTTCGGGACGAACCCTATCTGGGGGATTGGATCCCAGTTCCTTACATAAACCCAAACGATTCTTTGGTGGCGCACGAAACATTGAAGGAGGCGGTAGCCTCACCATCATTGCCACGGCACTTGTGGATACCGGATCGCGAATGGATGATATCATCTACGAAGAGTTTAAAGGAACCGGAAACATGGAACTTCATTTGGACCGTAAAATGGCCAACCGTCGCATCTTTCCTGCTGTAGACATTATGAATTCAGGAACCCGAAAAGAAGAACTTCTGGTATCTGAAGAAACCCTAAAGAAAGCCTATCTATTACGAAAAAATATTGATTCCGAAAGTGCAACAGAAGAACTCATGAAACTTCTAAAACAAACTAAATCCAACGAAGACTTTTTAAATTCACCTATTTTTGGGTAACAAGAAGTGCGTAAGAACAACAAATGGCTACAGATTAGTATTGATGGTATCCCCTTTCAACGACTCAGTCACACCCAATTTAAACCCAATCAATTATGGGGCTTTCAATCTGGACAAAACAATGTCAGTATTCATGACATACGTATCACCACCCAAAATGGGCAACAACACACTGAAAATTTCACCCCCCCCTGCCCCTACACAAATCCTTAGACAAACTCAGTCAAAAATACCAAGCACCCTGTTTAGATCCCCATCAATTACTATTAGATAACTAGCAAAAAGGAACCTTATTTTGGGACCATGTTCATTTTACGGATTTTGGGAGCACATTGGTTGCTCACTATTTATTCAAGGAATTGACACCTCTTATTAACAAAAACCGTAGAAAACACTCAACAAAAAAGACGGCTTCATCAAACTCATTAAAACTCCCAAGTAAAGAATAGAACATCATCACCAATATCCTAACAACATATACCTCTATTTTAATGTCAAAACCAACAAATAACACATCCCCATGACGAAATAAGATGATTACTTTATAATAAAAAATATTACCACACCATATCACTATCAAATCTATGACGGATAAGACATAAATTATGTCACATAAAGCAATGACCTTGATAGTTAAAACCCTACATTTAAATCTAGGTAAACTAAGAATAAGCCTCTCGCTTCTCATCTTAGCGATTATTTGTGCACTCTCACTTTCTTTCCTCACCAGCACCCTCACACACACACTAGACACCTATCCACAATGGAAAACCATGAAAACCGAACTCCATAAAATACCCATGGGCGCCCATGGCTTTCGAACATATACCAATTCACTGGCTAATAACCAACTCCAACTAGGGGCATGGCATGGCTATAATTTTATCTATCACACCACGCCACGATCCATCCAAACTTGGACCCTCAACACGACGTTTTCTAAAGATAGCTATCTCAACATCATCTTTAATATGTCTAACACGTCTTATGAATTCATCCGACTATCCACATCACCACACTTTGAAAATAGTTGGATCACAAGCAAAGTATCTGGCGAATATACCCACATACAATCGTTACCACCTTATGTATTAGAGGCAGATAGCGAACATACCATCAGATTAGAGGCTCACCCAAAGGGCATCCAACTCACAATAGACAACACCCCCTATTACTTACTCCAACAGACCCAGTTCAAACCCAATCACAAATGGGGCTTCCAATCCGGAAAAGAGAATGTCCAAATCCGATCAATCACCCTCATAGATAAGGAAGGGACAACTCTTGAGGAAAACTTTAAGCCATCCCTCTTCTCTCATAACCTAAGCACGTTACTACTTATCTTTGGATCCCTCGCCATTATTATAAGTCTACTCACATCACTCATCTCCAAGAAACAGTTCTACAGAGCAATGACAGGAATGGTCTTCATCATCATTAGCGGCATCATACTCGTCTACACCTACTATATGCTGACACATCAAGAACATTATTACCCAAGACCCTTGGAAACAATCAAGTTCGTCACTAAACATCTAACCGATCGGTTTAAACCCTCTGATAAGCCGGAACCAAAGACACCCGATAAAGACGATTACAAGCAGCTCTTCTTACACGCTCAACGCAACCTCCCCTACCCGCAACTCCAATTCATAAATCTCAATAAAAAAAGCTACAAAAAAGACCCCCCCAACCCCTTAACCATGCTCCATGACCAGATCACCACACAGTTGACCCATCCCCAAACGATCACAACACATAATACCCTCCTAATCCTGGGGACCTCTCAAACTTGGGGTGAAGGCTGTTCCTCAGAATATAGTGCCTTTGGCGCTCTCCTCCAACAACGATTTATTGACCAAAATATCCCCATCTCCAGTTTAGTCTTAGCACGACAAGGAAAATCCATGGGCTATCTACTCAAGGCTTATAAAGAGGTCTGGCAGTATATGAATCCTGACTATGTGTTAATTATCACAGGCACCAATGATTGGGAACTCACGCAACACCTAGCTCCCAAAGACAAATATGTTCTCTTTGAAGACACCCTATCAGAACTCATCCAATTGAACCAAAGCAAAGGCATTCAAACCATTCTCTGTAAAGAAGCCAACGCCATCGAAAAACATGGGAACCAAGATCTCCCACTCCATCAATCCTTAGATAAGCTCAGTGAACAATATAATCTCCCATGCCTAGAATTACACCAACATCTCTTAAAATACTATCAGACAGGCACTCTATTTTGGGACCATGTCCATTTTACAGACTATGCCCATGAACTGACCGCTAAATACCTCTCCCAAACGCTGCACGCCTATATTAGCACCCATCCCCGGACCCAATACCCCAATACACAAATAGCGTCACGTTTACACCTAAATGGATACGCCTTAACCAGTAAAGAATTGGATCTTATTTTTAGGGTACTCAAAGCCAATGATTGGCATACCCAGGTCCAGCATCTTGATATCAGTGATAATAACTGCGAGTTCATCCCCGCCTCTATTGAACACTTAAGGGCCTTAAAAACCCTGAACCTGAGCAATACCCCCCTCAAAACAGCCTATTCACCACCCGGTATCCAGGTCATCAATACCACAACAGGCCATCTCAAGAGATGACCTGTTGGCTGTACTAAGATTCACTATGGCTTTAGATCTTATCATTTAATTTTAAGAGCCCGTATCCTCTTTTTGGGTTGATTTAGCGTTTCCAGAGTGGACAGGTATAGGCCCTGGTCCTGTTTGACCATAATCTAAATCCATCCTAGCTCTTAATGTACGATTAGCAGGGGACGAAACAGGAACCATCTCATCCATCTCATATTCTAAGGACCTTAATAATGATGGGAAGAAACTGGAAGCCATTCTAAAACAAGCTCTCCTGAAAACATGACACGTACCTTCGCTAGACTCATCAACATCAACATTAAGTTCACTAAGGTCAGTAAATTCAGCTTGCCGCATCGCATGAGCAGGCATTAATTCTCTTTGATTCGGATCACGACGGCTAGATGAATCCGTCTGAGTGCCTAGTGGCCTATCAATAACATGTCGATCGTCCCCGACACCATCGTCAGCACCGCTACGCAGCATCTCATTTGCTCGACGTTGACCGGCACTCGAAACCTGAGAAGGCATAACCTCCCGATGAACCGGATGCACCGAATCCCTCCCTCTTGGATGTAAAGCAAATCTCATATCAAAATCAGAAGGGGCCACAAATGTTTGAGAAAAAGGCACGCTCTGTGTTGATGTTAACAAACTATGATCACCTTTTATCGGGACTTGAGAATTATGCCTAACGGCCTTTATCTCAGTCATGCTTGAAAACCCTGACGGTAAACTAGATTTCAGAGGTCTAACAGAACTCTGAAACTCAGCGCTATGGGCACTCTGTGATAAAACATCACTCGTGCCATGAGCCACTTCTCTCAAACGTGAATCAGTGTCACGACTTTCGTTACCAAGACGACGTTGACCTCTCAGCCACTCTTCTACAAGTATGCCCTGCTCCCTCTTAGATAAACACCAAGAAGCTTCGTCACGTCACTTATAACATCGTCATCATTAGCAGGATTATGATGATAGAGCACCTCCCCAAGTCGACCCTGAGCGACCAATCCCCGTAATAGATTTTTTCGAATTAATCGCAAATCAGAAGAACTTATGATAAATCGTTGTGGACCATCCGTATCCATATTTAAATCGAACAAAAAGTCTTGTTGCCCACCTCTGTACAATACAACTGCATCAGAATCAGATGGCTGAGAAAGAGAACCTTGAGGCTCCAGTCGGCAGATACCTTGTGAGCCACGTGATCCAGTCGAGCGAGGTGCCTGAGATCGCGATACACTACTACGTGGAACTAAAGGAACAACTTGCGGCTGAGCTTGCCCTAAAGGAACAGCTTACGGAGCAACTTTCAGACCAACCTGCTCTGTCTTAACAGGTTGACCAGTAGGTATCTCTTCAACCTCGTCCCAATTCCAACCATCGACAATTTGTTGACCCGTATCATCATATATCTTGTTTTTCTGAACAGTTAACTTAAGCATCCCTGTCTCAACCATACTCGGGTCATCCCAAAGACAATTTATTTGAGTATGATTCAATCCAAATAAGTGGCGTGTAATCTCTTTTATCTCTTTCTCATTAGGATGAACAGGATCTCGATTAGCATAGCTCTTTAGAATTTGAAGAAAAACAATATTAGGATTAACATTAGGATTAGCCATCTGTTCTGCATCAGCATTATGCCTCTTATAATGTGCCTTCCCAAAAGCGGCTAGTTTAAGACCCGCCTTAGCGGCACTTGTAGCTATAGTTTGAGCAGGTTTCCCAATAACCGTTGCACAGCCTATCGAATCAGAAAGCCCCGCTAGTGTGTGGATACCAGCATTTTCAAAAGCTAGATCATTTTTAATCCCTTTATGTTTATTTTTGGTGTCCTGTAAATCTGTTAAAAGAGTATTTAAAACAGCGTCATTTAACTTTTCAGTAGCAGACTGTATATTCGTGTTCATTTTGATCTGTCGGCGTTGATTCCGGCGTCCTTTTTTATAATAAACTTTAGCACGCGCATATTCACCAAGACCGAAAAGTGGCACAGTACTGATAGCACCTGCAAGTCCAAACAACCTAGCATCCCTTTTTGTTGAACTCAGTTTCTCAGTAAAATAATACTGAAAGTTTGAAGAATCCTGAACGACCTGTTGATTACCATCATGACCTACATCTGTACATACTTGCCCCAATATCCTCTTAGAATGAAGATTAGCAAATAAAGCAGTAGAAAAGCCCTCGCTAAATACCTTAATCTGAACTGAAGTCACGTTACCACGACTAAAGCTCTTTTCTGTATTAATCGTTAAGTCTATACCTAGTCGCTTTAATATAGGTTTTACAACATCTAGATTCGCATTAGTAAGGGCCTTAAAGTCAACGTCATCAGGATATTGAAAGCGGATTCCAACATGTTCAAGGGCGCTTTTTAACTCATGTAAATCAAC
>CAZIOF010000267.1:0-4451 GCA_964540745.1 uncultured Candidatus Marinamargulisbacteria bacterium | reverse complement strand
CACACGCCGCATAATATCCATAGTCTGTAAATTATGATCAATAGCAAGCCCTATTTCCTCATGCAAAGGTGCTAATTCAAATTGATTTGGTGCTACTTCGTTATGCTTGGTTTTTACAGGTATCCCATAACGATACAATTCTTGATCTAAATCATTCATAAAATCCATCACGCTTTGTTCTATAGATCCAAAATAATGGTCATTCATCAGCTGGCCCTTAACAGGCGATGCCCCAAAAAGTGTTCGCCCGCAAATCAATAAATCAGGACGTGATTCAGCAATTTCCGTTGGAATTAAAAAATATTCTTGTTCCATACCCGAATAAACAGAGATACGTTTTGCCGCTTTATTTCCCAAAAGCCTTTGGAGATTAATGACATGATCATTCAACGCAACAATAGACCGATGTAACGGTGTCTTCATATCTAAGGCTTCGCCTGTCCAGGACATATAGATAGACGGAATAATTAAGGTTTTCCCATTATCCGTATCCCTTAAAAACATGGGTGATGTGGGATCCCAGGCTGTATAGCCTCTTGCTTCAAAGGTTGTTCGTATACCCCCAGAAGGAAAGGATGAGGCATCAGGCTCTGATTGAATAAGTTGACTAGGTGAAAACTTCTCTATAATCGCACCATCGCCATTGTAGCTAATAAACGCATCATGCTTTTCAGCAGTACCACTACGCTGAGGTTGGAACCAATGGGAAAAATGAGTTGCGTCATTTTCTAATGCCCACTCTCGAACCGCGTTTGCAATATCACCCGCTATCCCTTCATCCAAAGGCGAGCCATTTTGTACAGTGGCCATATAACGTTTAAATACCGTTGCATTTAAACGTTGCTCCATTTCAAAGCGGTTAAAGACTAATTCAGCATATTGGTGCGTAATTTTTGCCATATCATCCCTCTATCTATTCATAAATTTTGTGCGTGTATTGAATACTAGTTTAACAACTATCCAGTTTTATTAGAATAAGGAACATCAAACAATTACGAATCTGTGCTTGACCACGGTCAATACCATGGTATAAGATGAAAATAATTCAGTTTTAAGCACATATAAAAAAAAGGAGTCCAACAAATGAAGTTTTATAATGTAAAACTAAAGAAAAGTGTTGAAGTAGACGAAAGTAATGTTGAAGTCGTTACCATGAAAAATGGTCGTCCTGCTGCAAAAGCAACTGTTACTATCGACGGCGAAACACACAAAATGTTCAAAATTCTAAGTAAAGCAGAAGCTGCTAGCCTTAGCTAAGATTAACCTATCTTAATAACTAAAAAGCCTCCAGAAATGGAGGCTTTTTTTATGTCTTTATCTTCGCCATCTATACCCCCTATAATGTAGCTTTACTTTTAATTTTTCTTTCCTAGTTTAATAGTCGTTTTGATTAACGATCAAAGGCCCAATTGATCCATGGCTTATCGGGCAATACCTCTTTAAGTGTCACCTTATAGGCGCCACCCCCACCTATCAGAATCGTCAAAAACCCCGTCAGATACAGAAAGGCTAATTCTTTTTTCGCAAATGGATCTGCGCTATGAAAGATAAAGAATGCAACCCCCATAGTGATAATGAGTGGGATGACCACTAAACGAACACCTAACCCCATTATTAACAATAGCGAACAGACACATTCTGCACCTATAACTAAGCCCAAACTTAGGGTTGAACCCAACCCCAGGGGATCTGGAAAATGGGGTGCTATTACTGAAAATTTCTGTAATTTTGGTATCCCATGACTCCACAACATTGTCATGCCGAGTCCCATACGTAGTAGCGTTAATCCTTTGTTCATAGTAGTCTCCCTTTTATCTGTCACCAAGATTAAATTACCAGCAATCACTTTATTTCAATAGAAATCTACTCTATTATAAGATGTTACTATCCATTCATGTAAGGCGTATTTGTGTCACTACCTTCGTTTATATATGGTACCGCCTGGAAAGAGGCGCATACTACTGAGCTTGTTTTAAAAGCGATTCGAAACGGTTTTCGTGCTATCGACACAGCCAATCAGAGACGCCACTACCACGAAGCCGCTGTAGGTGATGCCTTGAAATACGCCTTTGATAATGGCCTAACGCGGCCGTCACTCTTCTTACAAACTAAATTTACGTCTATCAAAGGTCAGGATCACAGACTCCCCTATGACCCTGACGCAGATAGCACCACTCAGGTTCGTCAATCCTTTCAAAGCTCGTTAACACATCTGAATGTTGAAACACTGGATGCCTATATTCTACACGGGCCCTCTTCTGGAATAGGGCTTACGGATCACGATTGGCAGGTCTGGCAGGAAATGGAAGCCCTCAAACAAGAGAATAAAGTCACCTATCTTGGCATCAGTAATGTGTCTTGCAAACAATTATCACTTCTATACAATAATTCGACAATCAAGCCCACCTTTGTCCAAAACCGTTGTTTTGCCTCTACTGGCTGGGATAAGGCGGTCCGTGTCTTTTGTCAGACGCATGGCCTTCACTATCAAGGCTTTTCACTCCTTACAGCCAACCCTCATGTTCTTTCCCTACTCACTGACGTCAGTAAAGCCCTTAAGAAAACACCCGCCCAAGTTCTATTTCGATTTGCTCAACAGATTGGAATGATTCCACTTACAGGCACCCGTAGCGATCACCATATGCAAGCCGATTTACACTTAGACTTTGATCTAGACCCTCCGACCATGACCGATATTGAAACAGTCTCTTTCCATGAGGCCTAATCAGCGTCTATATCCAACATCTTCGGTCTCAAGAATTATTTAAGTTCATTTCGCTGGTCATTTAAGTATTTTAAGCCCCAGAGGATCACACCTTGAACCTAGAGGGCCTTTTTCAGAAAAGCATCTAGACATGTTATGAACTCCCAATAAAATTACTGTTATTGACAAAAACCGATACTATTAACGATATTATAGACACTACACGCTTTAAAGGACCTTATTATCGAACTTTTACTTGTTGCAGGCTCACTTTTTTTACTAACGTTTTTGGGGTCTTCCCCTGCTTATTCAGGTGATCCAGTAGCTAACTATGATGGAAAACGGTTTCAAAACCGTATCGCTTCTGAACGTTCAGGGGGAGATCTCTTTAACTTCATTATAGACTTCCAGTTCAACAAAACGCCTTGGCCAGACACTGTCACCTCCAATAGTCAATCCATTCCACCCATCAAACCAGGTGAGATATCCGTGACGTTCATCAATCATGCCACCGTCCTTATAAGACTCAACGATACGGTCATCCTCACTGACCCTATCTATTCCGATCGGTGCTCACCTCTTTCTTTTGCCGGCCCTAAACGCGTTCGCCAACCAGGAATCCGCTTTGATGATCTTCCGCCTATCGATGCGATACTCATTTCTCATAATCATTACGATCACCTAGACATTCCTACACTCAAGCGACTGACAGATAAACAACCAGACAATCCACCCCTGATTATTGCAGGCTTAGGGGTGGATAACTTATTACAGGATCATGGCCTCACACATACCCAAGTATTGAACTGGGACGACATCACCTCTGTGAATTCACTGACCGTTCGGTTTTCCGAAGCTCGCCACCGATCCGGTCGTGGCCTATGGGATCAACAATGTACCCTCTGGGGAAGTTTCATTATCGAGACGCCCTTAGGGAACCTTTATTTTGCGGGTGATACTGGCTACGGCCCCCACTTCAAAGAAGCTGGAGAGACCTATGGCCCTTTTAAACTAGCCCTACTCCCCATTGGTGCCTATGAACCTCGCTTTTTTATGAGCGAGGCCCATCTAAATCCAGAAGATGCCGTAAAGGCGCATCAGGATCTTAAGAGCCACTTTTCCATGGGAATCCACTTTGGTACCTTTCAACTGACCATGGAAGGTATTGACCAACCTGCTCAGGATCTAAAACGCGCACTGGAGAAACATAATCTTAATTCAGAATTCTTTATTGTTCCCCAATTTGGTGAGACGATTTCCATTTCTCCCACTTCTCTTATTACGAAACATCACTAACGACCTGATAATGGGTTATAATGGCGTTCTATTCGCCTCAACTCATCAACGAATCTTTTACCTAATGTGTAGATACTTACCCAAATTCATCCTTTAACTGTTGAAGATGTCATTTAATCCGCTTTACTTCAACCCGTAAAGACCCATTATAAACACCTCGAAGCCCTCCTGATCTACTAAATAGATGCTCTCTCACTGGCAACAGGTACCCTCTTATCACTTTTTATTAATTTTCGTTCCACACAGTCTGTCCCACCAGTCCGTCACGCCACCCAAATTATATCCATGGATGCAGTCATGATGATCGTCTTGCAACGTCACATCATTTGAGGTCAATAAAGAGGTGATATCCCACGGGTAATTGTAGCCACAATGGGTATGGACATTATGTAAAAACATCAAGGAAAGAAAAAGTGAGAACACGACAAAATGTGTGCCTAATAGGATTATT
>CAZIOF010000266.1:0-15160 GCA_964540745.1 uncultured Candidatus Marinamargulisbacteria bacterium | reverse complement strand
GTATCTGTATTGCTAGAGCCATTGTTAATAACCCCCCTATCTTACTGGCTGATGAGCCGACTGGAAGCCTAGATCCTGATACATCATGGGAAATTATGCAACTCCTTAGTAAGATTAATGCGAGAGAAACCACTGTATTGGTAGCAACGCATAACAAAGGGTTAGTGGATGATATTAGAAAACGTGTTATTGCCTTACATTGTGGACATATTGTCAGAGACGAACAAATGGGGACATATACACACTAATGCAACAACTTCTATTTTTTATTGTAGAAGCCTTCCGAGGTATCATTCGATCTCGATTGATGATGTTTACGACCTTTCTCACTATTGCTTTTTCTTTGGCTGTCTTTGGTGTATTTTTGCTGGTGACATCAAACTTTAATCACTTGAGCGAATCACTCAGCTCAAAACTAGAGTTACACGTCTTTCTCAAGTCAGATCTAACGCGGCAAGATATTGAAGATGCCAAAACATATCTCTCAACTTTTCAAGGCATAAATTCGCTCCGCTATCTAGATAAAAATGTTTCATGGAACACGTTTAAAAAGAATTTTCCTACATTAGAACTAGATAAATGGGATATCCAAAACCCACTTCCTCACTCGTTCAAAGTGACACTCACCAATACGAAAGATATCCAAAAGATTGCAAAAGAAATCGATGCTCAAACACAATACATAGATGAAGTCGTCTATAAAGGCGCTTTAGCATACAAAATTGAACAGTTTTCAAACCTCACAAAATGGATAGGTATCGGTTTAGTTTTATTTCTAACACTATCTACTCTGCTTATTATTATCAATACGCTTCGGTTGACCATCATTGCTCGTCATGATGAAGTTGCCATTATGCAGTTAGTGGGAGCAACTGATAGATTCATAAAAATGCCCTTTCTTTTAGAAGGGTTATTCTTAGGTCTCTTTGGATCCTTGTTATCGATTGTCATTTTAAAATATGGGTATAATACTATTTACTTCTACTTTGAACAAAAACTTCCCTTATTTCCTATTCTCTCAAATTCATTTCATCTCAATATGA
The DNA here is from genome assembly GCA_964540745.1 of uncultured Candidatus Marinamargulisbacteria bacterium. GTDB lineage: Bacteria > Margulisbacteria > Marinamargulisbacteria > JABIPA01 > JABIPA01 > CAZIOF01. Next base: position 14,117 of record CAZIOF010000266.1, on the reverse strand, counting down.
TTTATGGGTCTGTCATCATATTGGGTACACTTTTAGGCATTATTGGTGCCTATATTTCTGTTTCTAGAACACTAAAAACAACCTTATATAAATCATAAGCCATGCTAAAGGAGTTCATATGTTAACATTTTTTAGAAAAAACGCACCCATCATCGGTTGGTGTCTTGCCATATTTTTTGGGGCAACCATGTTCACGGGATCCCTCTTTTTTGGATTAAGTCAAAAAAAGCCCGACTCAAAAAGTGTCCAATTGGATCCCTCCCTTGTTTTGGCCTCCATAGGGGATGTTCAAGTAGATTATCGTAAATATAACGAAATTCAACAAAATATGTTTAGGGGGATAGAACCCTCTATTTCAGATATATCCCCTGACTTACTTGAGTTATACCAACTCAATGCCTTTAACCAAGCTCTAAATTATAGTATCTTTCTTGATGGTGCAAGGAAACTCAAATTAAAACCATCCAAACACGATATTTTATTAGAATTGGAACAGGTCTATAAACAATATGACCTCAAAGATAAAAAGGCTCTTAAAGCCTTATTAAAAAAGAATAACTACCCCTATAAAGCCTTCCTAAATACTATCGAAGAATCTATTCTTGTTAAAAAGTTTGAATTAAGTCTTCAAGATCAAGCCACTGTTTCGACACAGGATCTTAAAGAAGCCTTTACAAAACGACTTGTCCAATATCTTTATATTCCACATATCCTAGAAGACGCGGATGATACCCTAGAAAATCCAATTATTGGCGAGTCTGGGGTTGCCGTTATCGATAAAGCCCTGAGTGAAGGAACTCCTTTTGAAACCCTCATTAAGCGTTACTCTCATGATGCAACTCGAACCAATAAAGGCCTACTTGGATGGGTTGACATGGGCACTCTAGACATAGCCATTGAAAACACTCTTATTTCGCTACAAAAAGGTTCTATTTCAGGTGCTATTCACACTCCAAACGGCTACCATTGGGTAAAAGTTCTGAATATTAAGATCACTCCAAAACCTCCATCATTAAGTGATGAAGAGTTAAGGGAACAGTTATTAAACAAAAAACAACAGCAGCTTGTTCAACGCTATTTTAGTGACCGATTTAAGTCACAGGAATTAATCATTAATAATCCCATGGTACGTGCCATAAAGTCCAAGTTTAGTGGTGACTATGACGCCGCTATTCAGTCCTATGAAAGCATCATCTCTGAAAACCCATCATCCGTTCTTCCTCACTACCATATTGCACGCATTTATTCGATGATAAATGCGCCAGAAAAGGCCTATGAACAACTTCAAAAAGCAGATATAAAATCTGAATTATCTAGCACACTTGATTTTCCAGAACTGCATCTAGAGTATGGAAATCACCTTGTCAAATCTATGCCATTACCAAAAGGTAGTTTAACAAAGATTAATAAACAACTAAAATTGGTAAAAGAAACATCTAAAGATAATAAAACCCTTGAATTAAGTTTGAGACGACAAGCACTTATTACCCATAAAGTCGATCTAGTTGCTATTATCGAACAATATAGAAAAGCATTAAATCTGTCCTTATTAAAAAAGAATCGGTCACACCTAGAAACCTTAAGAATTGCTTTTTCAGATTTAAATCAAACAGATGACGTGGCAAAAATAGATGAAACATTATTGTTATATGATGAAGAACAACGGTTAAAAACATCCGCGGCAGAAAATGCATCTAAGCATACTATCTCACCCTCCGAAACAAACTAAGTGATAGTGCACGCCAACATCTTGATCTAAGACATCACATTATCGTCTAACCATTGACCATAGTCCGACGACATGTGGCAAATAGGAAGTGCTATAATTTCGGGCGTATCATAGGAATGGTGTTCCTTCAGAAAGCACTCTACCTTATCATAGTTCAATTCTGTTGTCTTAATAAGACACAGCCATTCCGTATCTTCAGAAATACATTCCTCCCAACGATAGATGCTTCTGCAGGAAGTTATCTGAACGCAGGCCGCTAACTTTTCGGCCACTAAACCCTGAGCGAGTAAGGTCGCTTCTTCCTCAGTACTAACTGTTGTTTGAATTTGAATGAGATGAGTTGTCATAAGTCATAATTTCAGACAGGCAGATTGATACAAAAAAGGATCGATCCTTGGAATGGGTTAATAACGCTTCAACATCATTTGGAGAGACCCACTTTGCGGAAGGGTTATCACTATCCAGAGGGTTTAAGGGAATCTCTTTACTTGAAAATAAAAATAAATGGATAGTTTTAATCTCCGTCATATCATCATCACCTGTTTTCCCAATTTTGGGACGTGTATACTGACCAAGCGGTTTGATAAAAGTCATCTCTGTTAACCCTGTTTCTTCGGTTATTTCACGTTTGGCTGCCATGATAGGCGTCTCCCCAGCCTCGATATGCCCTTTTGGAAAAGACCACACCTCGCCACGCTGGCTGACAAGAGCAACATTCCCATACTGGCTCACAACGATGCCTCCAGCACTCTCTGTTTCGATCATTGAGCCTTCGCCTTTGCACGCTGCCATAACACTTCAAGTTGTTCTATATCCATACCAGATAATGTCTGACCTTCCTCTAATAACGTATTCATACATTCAAAGCGTGACTTAAATTTTTGATTTGATTTTAGGAGTGCAAGTTCCGCATCTAATTCCATTTTTCTAGCCATATTGACAACAGAAAATAGAATGTCCCCTAATTCTTCCTCAGGACAACCTTGAGCTTTGAGATAAGCTTGGCAAAACTCTTGAACTTCCTCCTTCAGTTTTTCAACAGGTCCCTGGTTATCTGGCCAATCAAACCCCATCCGAGCCACTTTTTTCTGTATCTTATGTGAGGCCATTAAAGCCGGGAGCGATTTGGGTATAGACTCAAAATATGATTGAGTTTTCTCCGTCTGCTTTATTTTCTCCCAATTTTCCCATACTTCATCCACAGAAGATACTTTTGTATCCCCAAAAACGTGGGGATGACGACGAATCATTTTAGTCGTTATATTTGAAATAACATCCACAAGTGAAAAAGCCGATTCTTCCTCTGCCATGTTGGATAACATCACCACATGGAGTAGGACATCACCTAACTCTTCACATAGGCCCTCTCTTGATTCGGAAGACATAGCCTCTGTCAATTCATAAGCCTCTTCTATAATATGCGGTTTTAATGATTCAAACGTTTGTTCTTTATCCCATGGACAGCCATCGGGTGCCCTTAAGCGTTTAACCACATGGACTAACTCTACTAAGGCCTTCTCCATATCATTAATCATCAGCAAGGTTGACCCTACTAAAAAAATGTTGTTTTTGTTCCTCTTCTAGTCCCTGCTGCAATGGGGTCTTTTCAGAAGGTTCTGTGATCATGATATTGGGGGGTGTAAATAAAAAGATCTGCTCCCCAATTTTAAGCATATGTCCATTAATGGCATAAGCTGTCCCACAAATAAAATCAATAAGTCGTTTTCCTGCATCTGATTCCAAATGCTTTAAATTAACAATAACGGGTTTAAGTTCTCTTAAAAATGTGGCTATATTTAAGGAATCCTCATAAATTCGTGGTTCCTCGATCCTAATTTCAGTTACCGATGCTGACTGATTTATAGGAACCGTCATTACTTTTTTAGGTGCTTTTACTAACGGTAATGATTGTTCCTTAGAGGGGAGCTCTTCCTCCTCTTGAAACCCAAAAAAAGTTTTCATCTTATCCAACATTCCCTGTTCCATCGTTTTCCTCCTGAAATAATAGACGGCCTATTCGTATCATCGTTGAGCCCGCTTTTAATGCCAATTCAAAATCCTGACTCATGCCCATGCTCAACGTGACTAGCTGTTGGTAAGATTGAAGCTCCTGAAATAAAGCTTGTCCTTTTCTAAAACAGTCATCGATAAGTGTGGTATCTGTTGTATATGGTGCCATGAGCATTATACCTTCTACAAAAATATTTTGAAATAATAAGATTTCTTGCCAGTGTTTTCGAAGATCTCTTATACTAAATCCGTATTTTTGGTCGTCCTCTGCAATATTAACCTGGATAAGTACCCGTATGGATTTCTGAAGAGAGACCGCCTCTTGGGATACTTTCTTTAGTATCTTCAAACTATCGATAGACTGAATGACATCAAATAACTGAACCGCTTTTCGGGCCTTATTTGTTTGTAAATGACCGATTAGATGCCACTCTATATTGGACTGACTAAAGGTTTTTATTTTTGTCTCAGCCACTTGGATTCGACTTTCTCCAAAACAACTTATGCCACTATCAAAGAGCTGCTGCATTTGTTCAATACTAAAATACTTTGTTACCGCAACAAGTTTAACCGGTTTTTTGGATAACACCTCTATCTGAGATTTAATATGGGCAATCCGTTTCTTAGGTATCATAAGATGTCTTTATCACAACGTCTCTTTTTAGAAGGTCTAAAAGCCTATTCTCATTCAAATCAGGCCCCACCTCTTTAAGAAGTTTGGTCTTTATTAACTCTAGAGTGACTATAAGCTTTTCTGAGGACCCTCCACTTTGTTGGATAAGCATTTCTTTGACAAACAACGGAAACTGAATGTCTTGCCCACATTGACTCTTTATAAGCACCTCTATATTGCTTAATGTCAGCGAGAGCCATTTATCTTTCTGTTGCTCAGGTGCCGCCATTATTTTCTGTAAAGCATCATCTGGATGATGAACAAGATGCTCATCCACTACCAAAAGCTTGATTTCCGTAGAAGGCAATTCAAATTTAAATCTCCTAAAGACACGTTCAAAAATAGTATTTAATCCACGAGCACCTGTATTCTCTTTAACGGCAAGTTCTGAAAATGCGTCATAGGCAGACTCTTCAAAAAGGATCCTAATCCCGTAAGCTAAAAAGGCGTCTTTATACTGATTGATAATGGTACCCTCTGATTCCTTCAAAATCTTCTTTAAATCACTAGCCGACAACTCATGGCACACTGTTCGCACAGGTAATCGTCCTACAAACTCAGGCTCTAAACCATAGGATACTAAATCAGATGTCGTCACTAAGTGCCCCAGTTCTTTTAAAGAAAAGCTCTCTTTACACTCGAATCCATATCGACTTCCTTCTACCCGTTTACGAACAATCTCCGTCAAGCCCGTAAATGCCCCACTCATAATAAACAAAATATCACGTGTATTAATCATCTCTTTTGTAGATTTTGAAGAATTCATCAAACTTCTCAGCTGTGCTTGGATATCCCAAGGCGCTGTAAGGGAGACCTCTGTTTCCTCTAGTAACTTTAATAAATTTGATTGAACGCCACGTCCGCTCACATCTTTCCCAACTTTATCTAGTGAAGCGGAAATTTTATCCACTTCATCCAAATAGATAATACCGTACTGGGCTAACGCCACCTTGTTTCCAGCCTGGTCCACCAGTTGTCGAACAAGATCTTCAACATCCCCACCCATATAGCCCGTCTCGGTAAATTTTGTTGCGTCACTTTTCACAAAAGGAACACCCACCAGTTCTGCACATTTCTTGATAAGAAAGGTTTTCCCCACACCTGTAGGTCCTATCATTACTATGTTTTGTTTGGTCATAGACGAGGGTGTCTGGGATGTGAGTCGCGACTTAACCATATTAAAATGATCACATATCGCTACAGAGAGCACCTGTTTTGTATGCACTTGTTGGATGACAAATCGGTCCAGATAGGCTTTGATGTCCCTTGGTTTATAATTAAACGCTTGTATTGCTTTAAATGGGTCGCTGCTGCCTGTCGACTCTTTGGCCATAGAGGGCCCTCCCGAAAACTGATCGTATTCTTTATCAAAGCTAAACGGAAATTGACCGTTTTCAGTATGGGGTAATTCGTTGTTATATGTCATTAATATCCCTTGAAGTAATCTTCATTCTAAAAGATCCCTGATAATAAAGCTAGACATTGGTACGACTATGTTAACTGAATGGGCATAGAGGGTCCCAACACCACTTCATCGTGTTTAATACATGTCTTATATGCCCAAATAAGGACCCCAATTTGAGCCGCTTTTCTTACCAAGTCGGCATAATGACTATCGATAGTTTCAGCCGGTCTAAAGACAGTTCCATCACTACGATTAATGAGGTAAAACATCACGGCACCATGACCGTTTTTTTTTAAATCTATTAAGGTCTCCAAATGTTTCGCGCCTCTTGCTGTTATTGCATCTGGAAATTCAATATATCCGGACTCTGACAGATAGGTCACGGATTTGACCTCTATATACCAACTCTTTTTATTAGTCCTGACACAAAAATCAAGTCGCGTATTATTTGCTATCTTTACTTCCTTTTCTATAGTACGTTCACGGGGAAACGCGTCTTTTAATACCCCCTCTTCTAACCCTTCTTGAACTAACGTATTGGCTAACCAAGTGTTTACCCCTATCCAACAGGTCCCGTTATACATTAATTGGAGCGTCCAGGATAATTTACGTGTTTTGCTTGGGTTATAGCTCACCTTGACTGGCCAGCCTGGGCCTAAACAACTTGTCATTCGCCCCGTATTCGGGCAATGTGCTGTAATGATCGTCCCCGTATCAAGTTGAATATCTACAAAAAACCGCTTATATCGTTTTATAAATATACCTGAATGTAAGTCCTTTAATTTCATGCCATAACCTCTCTTTTTATCATTAAGCTAATAATAACTGGACGGCTATACGCATTGCTCTTTATACTTCTCTCATATGTCCAAATTTAGCCGTTTTTTATGCATTTGTCTTATTATCTCAGGTCTTCTATGGTTTGTATTCCCCCTGTTTTTAAAATCTGCAGCATTATTTTTAATTGTGGAAAAACCACCTCTTTCGCCCTGCGTTGGCATTGTTCTTTCTGGTGGCAATCAAGAACGTCTCGATAAGGCTGCCCAACTTTTTCAACAACAACTGGTCTCACCATTACTCTTAACAGGTGGACAGATCTACAACGTCTCCGTTCCACAATTGATGGCTGACTATTTACACCATAACTTTGGCATCTCCTACGAGTCTTTTATCTATGAAAACCATGCTAAAAGCACCTATGAAAATGCTGTTTATGCAAAATCACTTATTGAAAAGAATGGCCTCCTTGACACAGGTAATCCTCATAATATCCTCATTATCACGTCCAATTATCATACAAGACGAACGTATTTCATCTTTCAAAAAGTCTTTCGTGATACCCCAGCCACTCTTTTTATCGTGGGAGCTGATGACAGCATCGATTATAGTCACTGGTGGCAGTCCCACGAGAGTGCGAGCTCCATCTTAATGGAATGGTGTAAACTAATATGGTATTGGATGGCGTTTCGCTAAAAGCGATAGGGCACCATACCCGCGTTGATAATCTACCTGACGCAGGTCTTCACTGATAATATCAACGGTGAGACGTAGCCCTATATCTGTATGGGAGCCACTCCGTATTCCCCTAAAAAGAACTAAAGATTAGCCGTTTTCTTTAGAATTAATTGAATTAAGTAAAAATCCACTGAAAGAAAACAGTTTTTTTAAATACAAGTTTTATTCGTTTAGATACGATATAATTTTTGTATGGGTTGAATAGGCCATTTAGCCTATTGGACTGTTGATTGGAGCGTATTGAACGATATATGAATAACTCTATTTTAAGATTATTATCGGTTTTTTTGCTGATTATTTGGATGACCACTACCATAACCTCGGCAGGGGTAATTGACGTTAAATCCTTCAGTCTTAACAAGCTTCTCCATTTTGGAATGGGGTATAATACCCTGTTCAAACGAACACCTAATGAAAATAAGGCTGTTAACCTCAATAATAAAGAGGATCACATCACTGTACTTCGAATGGGATTTAATAGTTTAGCACAGAGCGTTGAAGACCTCACCACAGGGATTCCTGATAGTGTTGATAAGGCTAAAGCTGAAATACTTGGGCCAGCCGTCTGCTTTCCTAATCCGTTTAGGCAAGAAGACAGCACCTCCATTGGGTACAAACTCTCTAAAAATATGGATATTACGCTCCACTTATACGATATGTTTGCCAATCTTATTATCGAAAAATCATTTCTATCCGGTACAATGGGCGGCCGATCTGGATTTAATGAAGTTGCTATTAATGAAACAACTCTAGACGGTTATTTTCTATCTGCGGGGGTCTACTTCTTTTTGATTTCCCACGATAGTGATGTCCTTGCTAGGGGGAAAATGGCGGTGGTTCCATGATAAAAAAATTCATCATACTATGTCTAATGAGCAGTTTATCATCGACGTTATTAGCTGAAACTAGTACGTCGCGTTCTGATTTTATACAACTCTCTAAAATTGGAACCTCTGCCAAAACGATTCGAACAGGGAACATCGAGGGGTTTAGCTCCCATTCTAATTCCGTATTCGAAAATCCTGCTGGCCTCTATCGCGTCAAGCATATTTCTGCTAATGCCTTCAAAACGACCTTTATGAATGAAGTCGACTTCATGAGTTTCTCTGGTGGAATTCGATTCAAATCGGGTGTTTTAGCCGCTGGATATATGACTGCGGGGGTTAAGGATATCCCTAAAACCTATAAAATTCTATATGACGACTATCAGTATGATTATGGGATCTTAGAATACTTTGATTACCTCACCAATGTTTACAAAGCCTCTATTCAGTTTTCACAAACAGAACAAATCCATTGGGGACTCTCGGTTTCCTACTATGATGCAAACTTAGAACAATATTATGCGAAAGGGCTTAACCTTGATGCAGGCATCATTGTGGATGTGGAGCCTCTGGAACTCTCTATTTCGCTTCAGCGTATCATCTCTGCGCTAAAAGTGAAGTGGCAAAACCGATCGGATCCTTCTTATTCAGGTTATGAAATCCTTCCTTTTCAAGCCTGTATTGGCGCTAAATATACCCTTTGGGATTTCCAGTTATTAGGTCAATTTAGAAGTCTTAAAAACCGTATTTTCATGAAACACTTTGGCCTTAATTTTCGACCGTTTTTCATACCTATTATTGAATTTTCAGGAGGGTACAAAGAATTTGAGGTCATCAATGAAGTCAAATCTAGCATTACGTTTGGGATGGGGTTAAATTTGTTAGGAATCGGGATTGACTATGCTTATGAAAAAAGTGAACATATTGAGTATTCTCATAAGCACTACGTATCTTTAGGATTTAATTTTTAGAGAAATCCTTATCTACCTCCAGTTAAGGGAGACTATGAAACAACTATGACATTAAAGCGATTACTATTATTGGGACCTCTATTTATCATTACCTTATTACTAGGGACCCAGACTAGTATGGCCGTTCTCAAACCTGAATTAACGATCTTTGAAGGCGTTGTTACTGCAAATGGGAGTTTAGCCCCCCCCCATGGTCATCATACCGTTACAGTGGGTCTCTATTCGGGAAAAACAGATGAGCCTGTATGGTCTGAAATTCAAAACAATGTTGAGTTCCATACAGGCGTATTTTCCATTATTTTAGGTAAACAAAGTATTTTACAAAGATCTCACCTAAATATTCCCAATCCCTATTTAGGCATCACTTTGGACGGTTCTGATATCATCAGTTTTTTCCCTATTTCGTCTCTTCCCTATTCTGTTAAATCATCTATAGCAGAAGAAGCCCTTTTAATACCCGCTGAAAAGATAGTGGGTGATTTTATTAGTCCCGTCACCATGAAAGATGGGCTAACTGTTGGCACTAAAGCCTTTAATGTCCATTCTCTATCTCATAAGGTTGGCATTAATAAGGTAAGCCCAGACCCCTATAATATTGGACTCAAAATGGATGTTAATGGCATCGTACATAGTACCGATTTTTATAAAGAAGGACTTCCTTTGGCTGAAACCTTAGCCTGGCGTCCTACCCCTAATCGTTTAGCCCCTATCGGTATTCATATTAAAGAAGTAAAAGTTGGCGTAGATCCTGACAATAAATGGGCTGGCATTAAACGGCGACCAAAATATAATTTCGATATCGCATCAACACTGAATGCAAACAGTTACTATATCCAGGGGTCACCTCTTATCGCTGGATTGAAGTGGGTTACTCGAAATAACCACGTCCTTTATTATCAAACACTCTCTGCAAATGTGGGGATTGGGCACTACTCTCCAAAAGAAAAGTTAGATATTAGAGACGGTATCCGACTGAATTACTCGGCGATTCCTGTCACAGGCAATATTCGTTGGGACAAGCAGCATAATAATATCGAGGCCTACACTCTTTCTGGATGGAAGTCCTTACTAGGACTAAAAGGCTTAGGCATTAAAAATCATTTTAGTATGTTTTTTGATAAAAATCGATTATTAAATACGAGCGATCTCTTCTTATCTGAAGACGGTAAAATAGGACTTGTCAAAGATCCTCCCTCTTCTAAAATGGATCTTAACTACTACGCTGCAGACACCTTATCGGACACTCAGCTTCAAGTTTTAGACTCTGAACAACTTAATCTTTTTCATCTTACAGATTCAGGAGGGCTTACGTTTGGCGCTGTAAGTAAAGACTTTTTCTCCTCTATTGCAGGTCTTAACGATAACGATTCCTTAGCTATTTGGGAATCATTGGTCGAGAAAGGGTTCCTAAGTGAGGCAGGCATTTTATTAAACACATTTACACCGAATGCACCTAATTTCACACTTAATCTCACCTCAACCTATGCCCCATACGAAAGTAACATTATTGAAAAATTAGATACAAATTCTGACGCCGCTGTTTCTGTTAGAGGCGAACTCAATGTTGAAACATTATTGGTATCTGGTGAAGACTTTAGAAGCGCTATTCGTACCGGGACCTATTGGTTTAAAGGCCCTTCAGGAATCTATTATGTCAAAGGTAATGTAGGCATCGGAAAACCGCTTCCTGGACAGGGCGTTGATACAAACAGTAGCCTTCTAGAGATTGGCCAGCCTGAGTATCCCAAAGATGTTAATACAGCCAATATTGCTCACCTTATTAAAGACCCGGCTATCACCTTTAGCTTTAACAAAGAACATGCCTATGTCATGGGTGTGGATTCCTTGAGCCCTGGGGTCTTCCGTGTCGAAAAGGTTGACTTGGATGCCCTCTACCAACTCCCCGACGAAAAACGTCAAATTAAATTCAGTAAAAGCAACCCTCTCTTCATTAGTTATCAAGATAAATTTGGAGTTGGCGTTTCACTTCCTAAGGCTAACCTGGATGTTAGTGGTAACTTAGGGGTTGTTTTTAGTGGTTCTTTAAAGAAAATTGTGGAAAACGATAACCCTGAAATCTTTATGAGACAGTTTTTTGAAGATGAGTTCAATCTGGAAAGCAAGGGGCCTGGGACACGATTAGTATGGTTTCCTCCGCGTTCAGCACTTCGAATCGGTCATCTTGATAACGGTTCGCCGCTCCTTGGTAAGGATTGGGATCATGTCATGGTTCCTGGCATGTATACTAAAGAAGGCGCCTATTCTAATGTAGGCTTACATTCTATTGTCATGGGTTATAACTCCGTTGCAAGTGGTAACTTTACGACTGTCGTTGGAGGTAACCAGAATAGAGCAGGGGCTGCTTTTTCTACGATTCTCGGTGGTAACGACAACCAAACAGATGGTATCTATAACATGGCGCTAGGATCAAACACTAAGAGCTCTCACTGGGGCTCCTTTGTTTGGGGTGATAGCCTCATGAATCGGGACCGCTTTGAAAGCATCATTGAAAATCAATTCATTATTAATCCCTTTGGTGGGGCTGGCATCAATACCAACCAAACGAGCTCTACAGGTTTAACCGTCAGTGCCACGGGCAATCAAGAAACGATTATGACGCTTCTTGGACATGATGGTCCGGCCTTTTCCATCTTTCCATCTGGCAATGTCATGATGGGTTCGCTGAAATCACCTGGCCTGGGTAGACTAACTATTTCTGAAGGGCCTGTTGTTGTTAATACAACAAATGTCTCAGAAAATATTACGTTTTTATTACAAGGACTTGATAAAGCACCAACAGGTGCCCCTACTGCAAATTTTCTTTTGTTTACAGTCGGCATTGAGAACCCGGTAGCGAGCCCACCTATTTCGATTGATTTGGCGGGAAATATGTCTATTGGCAACCTTCCTAGACAGGATGGTAATCTTCATATCGCAAGCGGGAGTGTCACCGCCACAAGCTTTACTTTTCCTACAGGTGAATCATTGTCCCCAGATGCCCCTGTTATTGTGTGGCATTCAGCCACAACAACCCCAAATATTTTCTTCCCTAGCGGGAATATTGAAACGCGAGTTGGTCGCTCAACAACCATGATCATCTCCACTCATAATAATGTGGGTATCGGTGTCCTAACACCAAACAGTTTATTAGAAGTAGGTCGTCTTCCTATTGATAAGAACCCTCTTGGCCATCACCCAGAAATTGCCTTTGAGTTTCCTGGTTTAAATAACGATAGTACCTCACTATCTGATCGCCATGTCTTATCTATAGACCCTGATACAGCTAGTTTTTATATTTCCAACAGACAAGCACCTCAATTGAAACCATTCAATGTTCATGAAAATAGGGTTGGTGTCCATATTGCACAACCAACGGCCGCTTTACATGTGAGCGGAAACACGATACTTACAAATATCCAATCCTTAAATGGCACCAATGAACTATCAGATACCTCCTATGACTTGAATGTTGCTAAGACTAATATTTATCAAATGTATATAAAAGACAATTTCTACTCCAAATCTGGACTACCTTGGTCCTTAGATCCTGGCAACGTGATTTATCAAGATACACTTAAGATCGGTATTCAAACCGACAGTCCTATGCATGAGTTAACTGTTAGTGGAAATTTAAGTGGTACAATCTATTCAATCTCTGATGGCCTCATAGTTAATCCTACACATTGGCATCCACTCCTATCACATCAACTTAAGTTTACTGACCCGGATATATCCAGCCTCTATATTAACGGGTCTAAGCTCTATTTAAATTCAGAGTCTGGACAAGAAACCGTTCTGTCCGACATTCTAACAAAGGGGACTGGTACACAAGGAAACATCTCCTTTTTTGTTATTCCCCACCCTACTGGTTATCGCACCTATTTGGGAGAAAGCAGTATGCACTGGAATAATCTAAACAATACTTTGGCTTACACGGGCGTCCTCACTAATTCAAGTTCAGAAACCTTTGGCAACAGCTTCACCTATACAAATCAACGTGGCTTTTCAGATACGGCTCTTAACGATGCCGTGTCCTTTGAGAGCACATTGGATCACGGGGGCCATCATTCACAAAGCGAAAGCTTTACTGGGGTCAGCATGAATATTATTATTGATGATTGGTCCGATCATAGTAACAATTCAGCTTCGTTTAATATGACCGCTATTGATGTCCGTTTATCGCAGCCGTCTAACTATTCCTTTAATAGGAACGGCATTGCTTATGGTCTTCATAGCGATATGACCAATGTTCAAGTCCAATCTGCCGATGTGGGTAGTGAAGGATTTAAGTATTCAGGTATATTTATGGGAAATGTGGGTATCGGGATCCTCCCTTATCAAACAAGTAGTGCGCCAGCAGGTCATCAATTATTGGCTGTAAACGGACGGATGACAGCCTCTAATTTCCAAATAACGGATGGCATGATTGTCACTTCACTAAATGTTTCTAATGCCTTTATGAATAATGTCCAGACTGGCCATTTTGGGATTGGGACAACGACGCCTGAACAGCGATTAAGCGTTATAGGCGATATGACGGCAACAACTCTTAAAACGGGTGGCTTTATAAGCCCCTCACTTGAAATTAAGAATCAACCCTTTATTATTGATAATGGCCGAGTGGGCATTGGTACCCTCTCACCTTCTACACAACTAGAACTCTATAAACAATTTACAATACGACCAGATAATGACTTTAATATGCAACGTATTTCAATTAACATTGATCAGTCCTACACTGTCTTAAAAGACATAACTGGCTTAGATATTTCTATAAGTTCAGGTCAGAATAACCAGTTGGGCTTAGATCAGATCCAACAAGCAATACCTCTTCATATTGATGTATCGGGCCTCCCTGTAGAAGCTGGTGGTCGGTTAGTTGGCCTTAATATTGTAAGTAGCCATAATTTGACAGATACAAGTTTCAATCAAGCAACGGCTAATGCAGCGATCTTTATGGGCGGCCCGGTAGGCATTAAAACTACAAACC
>CAZIOF010000265.1:0-8300 GCA_964540745.1 uncultured Candidatus Marinamargulisbacteria bacterium | reverse complement strand
TTTGGGTACTTTCCTATCTCTCAATTATATCTGTCTTTAATCAAGTGTCTTATTAACGATAATTTAAAAATTGGATATGAAAGGGATACTCTTTCTTTTTTAAGAGCTGCATAATCTGTTGGAGATCATCGATTTTTTTGGATGTTACCCGAACCTGATCGCCCTGGATTTGGGTTTGAACTTTTACTTTTGTAGCCTTAATATCTTTGACAATATCCTTAGCACTATCCGTGGGGATCCCCGATTGAAGTGTAATGACTTGCTTAACCGTATCTCCAGCCGACTGTTGGATATTCCCCTCATTAAGAGCTTTTAAGGAAATATCACGTTTAATGAGCTTCTGTTTAAGAATATCCGAAACAGCTTTAATCTTATAATCATCACTTGAGGATAAATAGAGTTCATTTTTCTCTTGTTTGAAATCGATTTCACTGTTTGTCCCATTGAGATCATAACGATGCCCAATCTCTTTGTTGGCTTGATTCACCGCATTAAGAACTTCTTGCTTATCAATTTTAGATGCAATATCAAATGAATGGTCACTTGCCATGGGAATACTCCTTTAGTCGTTTGGATGGTTTGAATTATATCACGACACTCCCCCATCCTGTTATCACTATTTGTCGTTGGGGCCACACAAGTAGCCCTGAGTTATAACCTAAAAGGTATACTTAACACCTGCTAATAGGGTTCGCCCAAGCACCGTATAGCCAGACGCTTCTTCATAAGAATGGTCAAAGATATTCTTGGCCATCCCATAGATCTTATAAGACTCTGATAAACGTAGACTTATTTTTGAGTTGAGCACATGGTAGGGTTTCAATACCGTATTTCCGTCACGTCGCTCACCTACTCTAATTGCCGTCATTGAACCCGAAATGGGGCCCCAATGTGCACCTGAAATAACTGTCAATTTATAATCAGGAATACGATTACCACGCACACCCGCCATATCAGACATGGTACGTGTGTAATCCACTCTTAAAAAATCTAATAATCCCATAGCTTGAACGTTAAGATACGCTTTATAGCCCCTACTTGTCATTGTCCCTGTATTTGCATAGGTACTGGTAGCATAATTATAATCATTCTTATTAGTAACCTGGTTATCAAAAATGGCCCCCCCAAGAGTTAACTTATCATTTAAGAGAGTGCCTTCAAGAATAAGGTCCCGATAATGAGAGGTCTCTGCCATTAACGCTGTTTGAGCTGTAGATCCATAACGTTCATAAAGAGAGGGCTCTCTAAAGCCTGTGTTTATGTTAGCCTTTAATGTTTGATTAATAATGGGAATATTTCGAAAAAAGCTAACTGAATAAGTGTTTACATGTTGACTGGCATAGTTTTCACGACGTACGCCAACACTCGTATTGAGCAGATCATTTATCCAATTCACATGTCCTAATAGCCCTGTCATGGCCTGATCCTTTTCCTTAAAATAAGTGGAAGACGCACTTTCAGTATTGGAAACAAATCCAATAAATGACGTGATGTCCTTGTTAGGGATATACAATAAGGATAAATCTGTTGCATCCAGAACGCCATTAAATACTGACGGAAAGGCACTTGGATTCACCATATCAGCCTCATCATTATCATGCCGCGCCATGAAGGTTCTTGAAAACTTAAATGTGGACTTAAGATTATTTAGAATGGGGTATGATGCAGATATTCCTGTAATACTTTGAAATGAATTTAAATGTCGATTAGGATCATCTTTCCCTGACCATGCATCCAAATCAAAACGTCCTTCCTGCTTGGAGTAACGTAAATCCAGAACAAGTTTATCCAGATCATATGCCACTGAGAATCCAATATTATCTAGTTGAATGGCATCTTTTTCAGTTGTATTAGTGCGTGTTGATAGTCTGTTATCAAATACACGGTTCACGTTTAACCCCACAATGGCGCCAAAGAGATTGGTTTGATAGGCATGTGAGGCCGCGTAGTAATCTACACCTGATTCTACAACTAAACTATTGGCTGCTTGGGTTGTGATAATATTAATGACACCTGCTAAGGCTTCAGACCCATACAGGGTACTCTTTGCACCATCAACAATCTCAATTCGGTCTATACTAGCGACGTTGAGCCCATCAAAATAGGCTTGCCCTTGAGTCTGAATAGGGTCTTTTAACGGAAATCCATTAATGAGAATCTTAACTGAGCTGGATGTCAGGCCTCCCATAAAGATACTTTTTTGCCCGCCAGAATTGACGACAGACAGCCCAGAGACTACCTCTAAGGCTTCCTGAACACTTTGAGCACCTAAAGCGCTGATCTCCTCTTTTGAAATCACACGAATTTGGTTCCCTACCTTATCAGGACTGACCTGCCACTTCAGTGGCGTAATAACCGTTTTTGGATTGAAAAAGGTGGGTTCATCGGCTGCCATAACCGCACATTGATAAATCATTAATAGTAGTAATAGAGACTTAATATAAACCATTGATAGGCTCCTCCACTGATCTGATCATGATATTAAAGCCCTCAAATTAAACGGCATTATTAACTAAAAATCAAGCCTTTTTTGGCATAATAAGGGCCGCATAAATATCGTTAACATTGCTTCCTGTTGGACCTGTTATGATTGCCGCATCAATGGCTTTCAATAAGGGGGTTGCGTTGTGATCGTTCAAATGCGTTTCTACAGACAATCCTTTTCGCTCACAGATGTCTACTGTATCCCCATCCACATAGGCACCACTCACATCTGTGGGGCCATCTGTTCCATCTGTACTAGCCGCAAATACCCCTATTTGCGTTGTTCCTGCTAATAGTAGAGCTGCCGCTAAGGCAAACTCTTGGCATCGTCCGCCTTGGCCAGTTTTTTTTTTAAACGTCACTACAGGTTCACCACCGGTGAGTAATAGTGTTGGGTTCTTCGCTGTAAGTGCTATTTTTTTTGCTTTTGAAACAAGTTGGGCGGCTTCCTCACGGGCATCGCCCGTAATCGGATCGAGACGGACAACTTCATAGTCTTTTCTGGCAACAGCGTCAATCCTATCTAAGACCTGTTCATTAGAGGCCAACAAGGTGATCACATCATCACTTAGGGCGTCCTTCTTTATACTGTCATCATGTTGTCCTTCTGAACCTTCTGTCAAGAATTGAATGATACGAGTTGGTGCTTGTTCATAAAGATCATGTGCTTTTAAAATACAGAGGGCATCATCAAAGGTGGATACATCGTTGGAGAAGGGCCCTGAGGCGATACTGGAAAATGAATTTCCTAAAATATCGGATAATACACAGCATTCAACACGAGCCTTCGTAGCTTTGGCCAAACGCCCCCCTGTTGCTTGTGCGAGATGTTTGCGTACCGTATTCATCTCTTCAATATCAATACCTGCACCTAACATCAGATCCGTCATTTGAATAAGTTCCTCTAGCTCTATACCCGGTAAAGGCTTCGTTAGTAATGAGGATGCTCCCCCCGAAATAAAGGTTAATAACACATCGTTTTCCGTTAGGTTATCTAAAAACCCCATGACATTATCGCAGGCGTTGACACAGCTCTCATCTGGCACTGGGTGAGACGCTTCGATCATGTGAAACGCCTTACTTTCAAGGGCATGATCATGCTTTGTCACCACTAACCCTTGTTTAATGGAGGTATCTAAAATCCCCTCACAGGTCTGCGCCATTCGGGCTCCTGCTTTTCCTAATGAGAGAACGGATACCTGTTCCTTTGCAATACGACGATTACCTAAAAAAATGCCCTCTTTACGATAGGTTAATGTCTTTTGAATGGCGTCCTGAGGGTCCGCTGCCTTTAATCCAACCTCATATAGCCTCTGTAATGGTGTTCTCATAGTTGGCCATTGTACCATTGGGCTGGGACGCTCAACAGGTGGATTTATTGCCGATGAAGATAGCGTTAATTCACGGACTGATTGCTTACTATTTCCTGAAGATAACACTGAAAAGGTTTTTGCGTATTGGGTTGTTGCTTGGCGAGTAGGACAGCAATACATGAGTTTAGATATGGCCTCTAACATGGGGTACTCCTTATAAGTTATGTTAGGAGAGCTTACTTAATATAAAGAGATCAAAAAGTATGGACAATCCTTGGAAGATCACTAAAAAGATAATTAGAACTGGTAGTTTAAAGGATACCATCAGTATCAGTCCATAGATACAGGTATAGATCCCCATATGATTGACCGTTAATTTATCAAAAACGATTCTCAGTTGCGCATAAAAGGGGTCGTCCATGGGAAATCGTTCTAATGACGTAAGCAACTTAGCAACTAATCCCCCTTCTACTAAAAAGAGAAAAAGCGATAAGATAGCAAACATCTTGATATTGATGATATCTATCATTTTAAGATAACTTCTCCCCATAACTCTGGTAAGTCTGTATTTCTCCCTTTAACATTAAAGGCTAAGGCTGATTTTTTTCCTCTCATATCTCTATCATGTAGCACAACGCCTAACCTTAGTGGCATACCTTTTGTGGGCGATATTCCTAGGTTCGACCATTTCAACCCGATTTCCAATGTAACTATCCCTTTTTCAAATTTAAACTGATGTTTCAATTGCGATAAGGGGCTTTCCGAATAGGATTCCCAATGACTGCTTGAATCTGCCTTATTGAAGGGGATCATGATCCGGTAGCTATCCTGTTTGGATAATGATAAATATGTTTCAGGTATCGATATACAAATCTCTACAGAATCGCCTTGAGTTAGTTGATCAAATAGAAAAAGATTCTCTTGTGGATTATCATCAGCTATCCTCAACGCAAAATATAAAAACTCCGGATCCCAGGACGACCAAATATCTACCGAACTATCGGTATCTCCTAACCAATACTCAATTCCAGACATAAGGTTAGATACCGTACTGAGCTCTGCGATTGGAGCCACGGACCATTCTAAGAGTTCGCCATCAATAATAGGCGCCTTCTCTGTACTAGGCAACAAAACAGGGCTACTAAATTTGAGATGATCTAACGTAATCTGATTAATCGAGTCTACTTCAGCCTTATAGATATCGTGAGCAACTAAAGATTGAAGGGTATCCTCATTCTCAAGTAAGGACGCGTTTTCTTCCTCATCGTGATTATCGGTAAAGATAATTGCCTTTACGGGTTTTAGAACAGAGAGTAACAAGTTATTTAAGGGCGCGAGGAATTCAATTTTAGTTGTACTATCTCCCACACTACCAAACCCAGTTAACATGATCGGTGTTTTAGGAAAGGCTTTAGCAAAACGCCATACGGCCATTGAAAAGAGATCTTCTAAGGATCGTGGTTGGCTCCAGGTGCGTGAGTGGCCATAATTCATCCCTGTTAGCCCAATCCAGTCCACAACATCTGTCCCAGGAAAACAAGCCATAGGGTCATTCCAATCCCGATTGGGATAACTATCTACAGAGGGATTCCATACCCAAAGCACATTGAGAGCACCCTCTTTTTTGAAAAGATTGACCACATATTGATAGACCTCCTTATATTGTTCCGGATCCCGATCATTATGGCTAATACTCCAAGAGTGCTCAGACCGATTAAAAAGTGGCGCTAAATTAATGAATAGAGGATATTGAAACAAACCGACCTGTTTGGCCCAATATTGAATATAGTCGTCCCAATCCCCGTCAAGAATTCGCGATAATTGGATACTGTCTGGATCCTGCCAGACCCAAGGTTCCCACACAATCATGGGGATACTACCGTCTTTAATCGTGTCTAGACATGTCTCTTTCGGAAAGTGAGCTTCCCAATCTAAATGCCAGGCCCGAATATGAGGGTTCTTTCCAAAGGCCTTTGTTAGGGCGCTTGTATTGTAAGTATGTATTCCCTTCTCAAGTGAATCGATCCCAAAGTAGACAGGCGTCTGTGTCGTCTTATCAGAACCAGAGCACCCAATTAATAAACACGTTATTATTATAAAAAGCCAACCTCTTAACACTATTGGTCACCTCTATCATACTCGACGGAATTTTTAATACTTTTTGAAGACAGCTTATTTATTATAACAAATACTGCTAACTAGTCCCATGGCTAGGGATCCCTTATAATAGTGTTATGATTCATGCAATTATTATGGCGGGCGGAAAAGGAACACGATTTTGGCCTCTATCCCGTTCGGTTTATGCCAAACAATTCCTAGATCTCATTGATAATAAATCACTTGTCCAACACACAATTGATCGCTTGGAAGGGTTTATTCCAACTTCTCAACAATGGGTCGTGACCAACGAGTCTCAGGCTCATCTCTTTGAATCAACAGAGATTCTTAAGGAACGTCTACTTTGTGAGCCTGTTGGTCGAAATACCTGCCCCTGTATTGGTTGGGCTGCGCTTGAATGTTTGCAAGTGGATCCCGACGCCATTATGGTGGTTCTACCCTCCGATCATATGATTACCCAACAGGACCGTTTTCAAGCCGTTGTTCAGGACGGTATTAAACTGGTCAACAAAACGGATCATCTTGTCACCATCGGGATTAACCCTACCCACCCTCATACGGGTTACGGCTATATCAAAACCGCGTCCGACAGTTCTTTAGTAGAGGCCTTTACTGAAAAACCTAATTATGACACAGCGAAACAGTTCATTGCATCCAAATCCTATTATTGGAATGCTGGCCTATTTATTTGGAAGGCCGCCACTATTCTTGAATGTATTAAGTCCCATTCCCCAGACACTTACGAGGTTCTCATGGCTATTAAGTCGTTGGATAAAGACACCTCTAGTTATAAAACAGATCTGGCCAGTCTCTTTCAATCCTTTCCTAATATCTCTATCGATTATGCCATCCTCGAAAAGGCTATCGGCCGTATTGCCATGATCAAATCAACCTTTGACTGGAGCGATGTGGGTAATTGGAGTGCTTTAGAAGACTTTCTAGATAAAGATAGCGATAATAACGCCAAAAAAGCACAAGTTCTAGCCTTAGATAGTCATAATAATATTGTCGTATCTGATAAACCTATTGTGGCGCTTGTAGATATTGAAAATCTCATCGTAATTGATACAGAGGATGCCTTACTGGTCCTTCCCAAAGAAAGTGACCAAAAAATTAAGCAGCTGTATGAAAAGCTTCCCAACCAATTTCGTTAATAACAACCTAGATACCCTTATCATTCAAACCAATTCGCCCGGTGAACTGTCCCGTTTTGTGAGACCTATTGTAAAGGCCTTTTGTACCCAAGCCTCACAACCACAGATCATTATTTTTATCGCCCCTTGCCAGTATGCCAGTGGGCAAGAGGTGACGATTGCCAAGGCTATTCCTGGTGTAGATGCGGTGTATGGGCCCAAAGCCTTTCTCTCCTTTCTATTTGGATTTCCCTTGCAATACCCCTCTAAACATACACGTATACTCTATCTGGGCGGGGACCCTATGTATAGCCGGTTACTGGCTTGGAAAGTCCGTGGATCTGTCTATGCCTACACAGAACATGCCCATTTTTCGAAGAAAGGCTTTGAACAGGTCTTTTATCAATCAGAGGGGGATCTCATGGCCTCTAGTTTTAAGGGGCTTCACTTTGAGCGTACAGCTCTTTTAAAACGCTACAACTTGGCCAATAAACCCATTGTTCTCTTTTTCGCTGGATCCCGTTGGCCTCATTTTAATGCCCTCTTCCCGTTTTTTGTCGATTGTATATCGCAAACGGACTTTCAGCACTACCAGCCCGTATTATTAGTGTCACCCTTCATTTCAGATGACCGTTTAGATGAACAGATTAATGCCTTAGGAACGCCTGCATCCTTTCCCATTATTCGAGGTGACAGCCGCGAACTCCTCTCTTTATCATCACTACTGGTCACTATTCCTGGTACTAATACAGCTGAAGCCATGTACATGGGGGTTCCTATGCTAGTTCTGATGCCCTTAAACCGTCCTGATCTCATTATATTTGATGGCCTTCTTGGCCTCCTTGGCCGACTACCTATTCTGGGGACCTTACTCAAACGATTGGCTCTTATGATCCTTAAACGAACAACTGGTTTTTTGGCTAAACCTAACCAATACTTCAATGAAGAAGTGGTCCCTGAATGTCGCGGCATTCTAACAGAGACACTTGTGTCAGAGACTATCCAATCCCTTCTCCAAGACGAGGCGCAGTTACAACAGATCAAAACCCGTCTGGAGTCTATCAACCCTGATTATGATGTGGCCACACGGATCGTGTCGCAACTTCTTAATGATTAAAATTCAAGATGCAGCGCTGAATGCCCGCCAGGACTGTTTTAGGCGCCCATATCCCAAGCCAAGGTAACTATAGTGAGCACCTTTTAGTTGCATTCAACCCTTTTTCATGGCATAACTAGTCGGTCTGTGTAATAT
>CAZIOF010000264.1:0-8437 GCA_964540745.1 uncultured Candidatus Marinamargulisbacteria bacterium | reverse complement strand
ATTGTAAGTCTTACTAGTTATGGGGGGCAAAAAGTATTGGATGGTTATGGTGTTGTGGGGCCGTCGAAGGCAGCTGTTGAAGCCTTAACACGAACGTTAGCTATAGAATGTGCGACAAAGGGTATCCAGATAAATGGTGTTATGCCAGGTTTATCAGATACAAAGTCATTACGTGCTATACCAGGTGCAGAGTCCTATCTTGAGATAATAGAAAAACGAACGCCAGCAGGTCGCCTAGTCTCTCCAGAAGAGGTGGCAAATGTGGTGGTATTTCTATGCTCAGAACAATCAAAGATGATTATGGGACAATTTATCATTATTGATGGCGGTTGCTATTTAGTCTAACCTAATAGGTGTCAAAATAGGTTTGAAGTGTTTTCTTACGCTTCGTTTTTGATAAACCTAGCATAAGAAGAAGTCGTGCCTTTTGTGGAGAGAGGTTATCTGAAACAATCGTTTGAAGTTGTTCATGATCATCGTCTACTTCAGTATCTCTTGTGACCGGTCCGGCGGCATAACGAGAGGCTCGTACTACCGTAATCCCCTTCTTTTGAGCTTTGACGAGAAGAGGAAAGAGGTCTTCATGGATATTGCCATTCCCCACACCTGCATAAACCAGCCCTTGAATGTTAGCCTCTAATAAATTTTGGTAGGTTTCTTGGCTAATTCCTGAATGACCATAAATAATCGCTACTTTTGGAAGGGTTGTATCAGCGGCAACGGTAAAGACACTGTTAAATGTATGTTTTCGAGTACTTTCATGATAAAAATAAACACGATTACCATAAACATAGCCAGAAAAGCCACTATCTTGATGTTTAATGGAGCCTGTTGAAAAGGTATGTATTTTTTGGGCACCCCTTGCGAGAAGTATCATACCATCCATACAAACTAAAACCCCTTTTCCCCAAGCTTTTTTTGAGTTGGCCAAAACTAAGGCATTCCTTAAATTTAAGGGCCCATCAGGACTGGGGTGGTTGAAGGGTCTAACCGCACCTAGTAGCACAACTGGCTTTTTGCTTTTAATGAGAAGGTTTAGGAAATAAGCCGTTTCTTCAATAGTGTCTGTTCCATGAGTAACAACTATACCTTTGCAGTCCTTATTTTTTATGAGGCGATTGACGGACCTAGACAGTTTAATTAAAAGGGGATCTCTCATATTTTGACTTTTAATAAGGGCCAGTTCACGGGATTTTAGATCGACTTGTTTGCCCTGTTCATCTTTTAAAAAGGAGCTGTCAATTGTACTAAGAACAGAGTCAATATCAAGCTTTCCAGAAGTCCATTTAGTAGAGGATGTTGAACCGGTCATCATACCTGCGATCCCACCCCCTGTTCCTATCACATAATTATGAGATTTCGCTATAATTGTATAGGTCACTAGACCAAATAGCAGTGCTAATAGAGGTAGAGAAAAAATCGTATTAGAAAGCATATCGGTATATTCATATACTAACAATATAAAGCTTGAATATTCAAGCTTTTAACCTATAAGGACCATATGTTCCGTTTGGAAAGACCCATAATTATAGAATGTTTAAAAACATTGTTTTTGTGGAATAAATAACTAAGTTATGGGATAATTGTAACCATAAGTATTTCATTATTTTTTGAGGAGACATAAATGAATATACCGGGTATGGCGGGACTTTCAGGTTTAGGTGCTACAGGTGGTGCTTCAGGGCTTCCAAGTTTGGGAGGTTCTGGTGAGGGTGGAACCTCTTCTTTTTCTAGAATTATGGATTCTATGATTCAAGCAAATGCGTCTCGAATATCAAAGATGAATGCCCAGTCAGGCTTGCCTACGGGAACTATGGGTGGTGTTCCTGGACTTTCGGGTGTCATGCCATCAACACTTCAAATTGAAAGTTATATTAAAGGGTTTTTGGATAAATCCATACAGGTCCAAAATAATCAGGGTGAAAAACTGTACAGCGGTGTTGTAAAAGAGATGGTCATTGGCCAGGAAGGTCAGTATTTTTTAATTGTGGAAGAGCCAAACACAAAAGAGAAACGGCGTGTCAAAATTCAATTCCATTCAGACAAAATATCTAATAATGTACCTGAGACTGAGGCTCCAGGCGTTGTGTCTTCAGCCCGGCTAGGGCTGGAACAGTTTATTACAGACGCTGTTCGCGGAACAGCCAGTGGTGGGAATGGACTTACTTCTTCAGTAAAAAGCTTTGATTTTACATCCTTTTTACAGCAGACCCAAATGCAAGCCCAGATGGCTAATAACAAGTCCATGGTTGACTACGAAGTTGATGGGGAAATTCATAAAGGTCAGTTTGGATATATTACAGGTGATAGTGTACACCTCAAGGATGGAACCCCGTTACAGCTACAGTTTGAAGAGGTTGAAGCCTAATTTTTTTTTAATTTAAGTCTTCCAAAAAGATAGTTATGCGATTCTACACTGATTCTAAGGGTCATGAACAGCTAGCCATGTTATAGTGGACTGGGAACATGCTGTAGAAAGGTCGTAGGGTTATCATCACAATCAGGAACTGCTATTTAAAGGCTTAACCTAGATAGTTGAAAGGGGAATAATGACTTTTGAGTGACGTTTCTTTTGCTTGATGTCAAAGCCCTTAATAAGTGATAAAAAATTTAATTTTTTTTGAGAAATATATTGACCATTAATAAGGCGCTTCTTTGCACTTGAGATGAATAAGTATTGATGAGATCGTGTGATAAGAGTATAGATGTAACGTGTTAATTCTTCAGTACTTAAAGATCCTAATATTGTCGGTAAAGTGGCGTCGCATCCTGGAATAAAAATAGCCTTAAATGTAGATGAGCGACAGGCTTTTATAGGCACAAGAGATACGGCATTTTTTGAGGTTTGTTGGTAAAGTGTCTTCAATCTGTAAGCGATAGTTGATAAAAATGAATGAAGATCCACGTTGTTTTCAGAAAGCGCTTCTAGGAACTGGCAATAAGGCTCTATTATTTTCTCTTGCTTTAATAAAGGTTCAATGATGTCCCAGGCGGAACCGCCTGATTGCAGTGCTATTGATAGATTGTCCCTATTAAATTCCGGACGAATAGGGAAAGACGCGTCAGTTTTAAAGTAGATGTTTTTCAAGGCATTAAGTAAGTCGGTTAGGTGATCCTCTCGATCCAAGGTAAGGGCTGAATATTGGAACGGAATACCTACTTGATTAAGGTGTTGTTCAATAATCATGAGTTGCTCACTATTCTGATAATAGATGCCAATATCTTTAGGAATAATGGCCCTATCTTTATCTTTAATTAACAAGCTGAGCTGTTTACATAGATGCTCGGCTTCTAATTGATCCGTATCCTGTTCACTGATATCTATATATGCTTTAAGACCAGACCCCTCTGTCTGGGAAGAGTGATTAATAATCTGCTCACTTAAGTTTAAAACAGAGGTAGGGCACCGATAACTTTTTTTAAGGGGAACAGAAGCAAGGGTAAACGCCTCTTTTAATATAAGAGAGGTATGTTTATGTGCACCAGAATAGCCAAATAATCGTTGGTTATCATCACAGGAAAAAAAAATGGATTGGAGGGTTTCTTTATGGACTAGTATCTTAAGAAGGTCTATTTGTGAGGGGGTCAATTCTTGGCAGTCATCAATCAAAACATGCTTGATTTTTTCTTGATATAAGCGTGCAAGTTGAGGGTTTTCTTGAAGGAGTTGTTTTGTTAAAAAACAGAGGTCATCACAATCGATAGCATTGGACCGTTGACATTCAAGTTGATAATAATCAAAGAATGAAAAAAAAGAAGCGGGAAATAAATGCTTAGGAACACCTTGTTTATAGGCTTTAATTTGACGTGATTTTAATTCAGCCTCTTTATGTGAATTAGTTAACTTATTGATAATGTATGTTTTATCCTGATCCGAAATAATAAAAAAATTATCACGACGCTTAATACAGCGGTAATGGTGTTTTAAACGGTCAAGGCACCACTCATCAAGAGAGGTAATAGGCGCATTGGGAAGTTTTGCTTTAATAAATTGCTTCTGACTTTCACAGAAGGTAATGACCAGGAGTTCGTTTGGAGATATGAGTTGTGAGCGTAGCAGATAATTGAGTCGTTCAGCAAATAGACTGCTTTTTCCTGTTCCTGGCCCACCGGTCACTAAATATTTTATGGAGGGATTGGTAATACAGTCTTCTTGTATTTTTGTTAGGAGTGCATTGTTTGTTAAAAAAAGAGGTTTATAGGCTATTGCGGGCTTGGACGATATAGGTTGTGGTTGTTTAGACGAAGGGATAAAAGAGAGCCGTTCTTTGTTTGAAAAGATGTTAATTGGTCGACTATGGTTATCTTTATTTTGGGGTGAGTTAAAATGAACTTTACCCAAACGAAGCCGCTTAATCGCTTCTGATAAGCGTGGGTAGCCCTCGTTAAAAATAGTATTAACATCAAGATCAATCAGGATTGAAAGCTCAGAGCCAAGGGCTTCTAAGAGTTTTCCGTATAACAATTGGACCTTTTTAGAGGCACTACTTTTTCGATTAATAATTTCTGAAACGGTTTCTGGTAATGGTTGTGTTTGGATGATGCCTTTTGTGAGCCGTTTAGCATCCTGCTTATTTCGGTCTGAAAGAGCCGTGAGTCGTTCCCTAGCATCGATAGAAGAGGCCGTACTAACTGGAAACTGTTCCACAGTCCCTAGAAGCCCGTGGCCAGACTTTAAGGACGAAAGGAGCCCATCATAACTCAGTTCTGTATCGAATATAGTACATTCTCTTGCAAGTTGTTCAGGGGATTTTGCATTGGAATTTGAGATGATTGTAAAGGGGTCAAGATTTGAATACATGCGGCACATCAGTGGGGAAATAGATGGCCCTGACTCTAAGGTGTGGATATGAGGCGTTAGATCCTCAAAACAATCTTCAATCGTGTTAAAACCAGATTTTGAGCCTAGAATAGAATACCAGGGGTTCCATATATGAGTAGGTATGAGGCAGGCTTTTGGGGAGATAGTTAAAAGCATATCGAGTAGTTCTTTACAACTTAAGCCTAGGTTCACACGACCATTGCTATACAAATTTGCATAAGGCTTTAATTGCTGATTGAGGGAGCGACAGTTTTCAATAGTTGGGAGTAAACAGAGGGCGTGAACTTTTTTAGATTTTCCATCTTTTTGAAAAAGTGTACTGACCTCTACAGAAGGAAGGAAATAAACGACGTTGTTTAATTTCGGGTAGTTAGATAAGGTGTCTTGAAACTGAAGTGAAGGTTTAAGTGTGTAGAGCCCATTTTCCTGACGGTCTAACTTTTGATGTAACTCTTTGAGCCAACTGGGGTGTGTGGTATCACCTGTTCCAACGACGCTCAAGCCTTTTAGCTTAGCCCATAAATGGAGGTATTCCAGTGTGAGAGAAGGGTTTGAATGTTCGGTATAGTGTGAGTGGATATGTAGGTCAGTATAGAAAGCCATAGGTGTTCTCCAATAATGCGGTTTAGGGTGAGCTGAGAATGATTCTAACTGTGGTAAACAACTTATATTAATGGTATCACAGTTCAATTCAATTTTCATGAGGAAACTTTGAGTAATGGTCTGAAAATGTCCTTTAAAATATATAGGTACGGTATAGTAAATAAAATGAAATATATTGTAAATTATATTGTTCTTTGTTTTATAATCGTTGTATAAAGATAATTTCTATCCCCTTTTATTTTATGTTAATTTAAAATAAATGTGATTATTTTTTATTAATTACAAAATTCTATCAACTATTCATTAAACAAGATAAATACTAGAGTGACGATTGATAAATTAGTATTATGAAGGTGAATGGTTCTATATTATGAAGGTGAATGGTTCTATGGGCGAAGGATTGTGACTGTGATCGTACGACCCCGCCCTAATATATAAGGAGGCGTTCAAGGATGTTATCTAGATTGGTATCACCGTTAAAAAAATTCCCACAATGTTTGGCTAGGCATACGATAAGTCAGCGATCGGGATTTCAATCGCTTAATCAAAGGCCAGTTTTTCGGCCATTATCCACACAGTCAACATCCAGGGCATCTGATAAAGCCCTAGACTCGCTTGACTCTACGGCCCGATCACGATGTCATGTATCGCATAATGCGTCAGCTCATATTAAGAATGACACGTCCATATCTCAGGATAAGCAATTAATGTTTTCTAGATTTCGAGATTTATGCATGGCAAAGTATATACAAACAACACCAACAACACAAAAAGTATTAGAATTGCTAGTTGATAATGGGGCAACTCCTGAAAGTGATCATGTGGCTATTCGATCGTTGGGAAAAGAGGGGATTAATGCCTACGAAAAGCCTTTCTTAAACTATGGGTATGTAAAAAATGGGCCTTTACTTATTTCTACAATGCCTGCTGTTGCGGCCTATTGGTATGAGCCACCTACGGGAACAGGCTGGCCTAAGGTCTTTATTAGTCAGGTGCGTCTAGAGCATCTACCTGAGTCTATTAAGGCGATTATTGAGCCTATGGTGGGTGACTTTTAAGAACAATCACCATTATTAAACTTTGATTATAGCGATAGCTCATTAGAGAATTGTATGACCTTGTATGACCAGTTTACACGTGTGCCATGGGGTATTTCAAAACAGGATCATGATGCGATTCTATCGTTTGGTAAAGTGTCGCCTGAACATAGGCAGATAGCAGAGTACTGCGCCTGGACAGCGCGAAAAGGCCATGTGTGGAACCATATGACGATTCTTCAAAATACCTTAAATTTGGAGGGGGGCATAATTTAGACGATCTCAACAAATTCATGATAGATAATAATTTTACATTGAATGGACAAGGACAGCAGGAAATTCAGGGAAGTGAGAATGTTGGCCTTAAACAAAGTAGTCTTGTAGCAGACACAGAAGATCACACCTTCAGTTGTGGTAACACAGCACCCGTCTTGGGCTGCTTTATTGAATTTATAGAACGAGGAAACACTGCAGATGGTATTCCAATGCGAGGATTTCTTGGAAATAATGCCGCGGGTGTCTTTAAGTCAACGAATAGTCGATAGATTGTCATTTGGGGAGGCATTGCCTCCCCAGCGTTTAAATTAATTAACGATGGTTTGAAGTGTTATTTCGAAGGTCAGGTCTTCACCAGCAAGGGGATGATTTCCATCGAGAGTGAGGGTCTCTTCATTAATGGCAAGTATTTTCATAGGCACTTTTTGTTGGCCTTGATTCAATTCAATCATCTGACCTAATTCAGGCGAAAAATCGTCTGGAAGCTGTTCCTTAGGGAATGTAATTATCAGTTCAGGGCGTTGTAAGCCGTAGGCATCCATGCAAGGAATATGGACAGTTTTGGTTTCGCCAACAGTCATTCCAATAAGGGCATTTTCAAAGCCAGGGATAACAGACTTTGTTCCTAGTTGGACTTGCAAGGGATCGCGACCCTCAGATGTGTCAAATATGGATCCATCAGATAAAGTGCCCTTGTAATGTACAGAAACGGTATCGCCCATTTGAACGGACTCTTGTGTAGTTGTCATGCTTTTCCTCCAGTGTTAAGTATTTGAAAGTATACTAAAAATAGAGGTGCCTGTCGCTATGTTAGTGAATGTCGTAGGGGAGAGACTTCTTAACACGAGCTGGTAGGGCTGTGTCAACTAGATTTTAGAATATCCGGATTCCAAAAGCTATGATAAACTATACCTTATTATTTCTAAGAATAAAATTAAGAAACTATCACTAAGGAGACACGATGGCTATAGATACCTTATGGGGATATATCTTTAAAAATAAAAAACACTCCGATAATATTGAGTTATTGAAGAATATACCTATTTTTTCGACTCTACAGTTTTTCGATTTAAAAAAACTATCTAAACTACTCCATTTAAGACGCTTTTATCCCAATGAGATTGTGTTTCGTGAAAATGAGCCTGCTCAAAGTTTGTATATTGTTCGATCAGGAATGATCAAGGTTCATACCCAAAATAAAGTTGGCGACGAGGTTGAATTAGCCTTACTAGAAGAAGGTATGTTTTTTGGAGAGGTGGCATTGGTAGATGAATCACCACGCTCTGCTTCAGCCATAGCTTTAGAAAAGACCGAGCTTTTAGGGCTACTACGTTCTGATTTGATGAATTTAACCGATCGTGACCCACGTTTAGCGTCTCTTATTCTGCTTCAATTATCTCGAATTGTGTCGCACCGGCTCAGAGAAACTAATCGCGCGATGCACAAGTTAACAAGGAAACCCTAAATGGGATCGCGTTTATTCTCTCCCTTTCAAAAGTTGGTTCTTATCCTCTGCCTATGTGCCGTTTTTTTACTAGCCTGTTATGCCATGCGCAATTTGCTGCTACCCTTCTTTTTGGCATTTGTTTTATCCTATTTATTGACCCCTTTGGTTGACAGAATGGAATTTCTTCTTAAAAACCGATTAGCGGCAGTCCTTTTTCTTTATACACTGATTACCACAGGTTTTGTGTTTATA
>CAZIOF010000263.1:0-24780 GCA_964540745.1 uncultured Candidatus Marinamargulisbacteria bacterium | reverse complement strand
GGCTATTCCAAAGTCTTTTTGGTTTCAACCCTTTTTTCTTATTAGACTTTTCAATAGGTGGCTAACTAAATTGCATATTAAACTCTCATTTTCATATTTACTTTTCGCATCAAAATAATATTAAAATAAAATGTGTAGGATTCTAGGAGATATAAACACAAACAAAACTAGAAATAATAGCCGTTTAGATAAATTAAGTCAGGCCTTACAACGTATGAATGGTCTATATAGTTTCATTACGTCAATGGGCATTTCTTGGCTATTATTTCGACTTTTCTATATTTTCAAAATGAAAACAGGATGGTTTGACAGACAAAATCAAGTCATTTTAAGAAAAGTAGCTTTTTCCTCTGTTCTAAATAATACCCCGTTACTAAAATTTAATATCACCTCTCCCACATATTTGGGTTCCCAATGGAATGAGAGACAAACAGATGCTATTGCCACACATACTATTTTAGGATTCAGTCATTCAAAACTAGATTATAGGGAATCCAACCGGTTTAATTGGCACATGAACCCATTAACAAAGAAAAGCATCGCCAGAGATCAGTTTTGGAATAAAATACCAGATTTTGGTGACGTTGGAGATATTAAGCTCGTTTGGGAAGCGTCTCGATTTAACCAAGTTGCGGACATTATAAATGCTTTTTCTGTGACTAAACATATTAAATACGCACGGCTTTTTGAAACCCATTGTTTAGATTGGTTGAACAATAACCGTTGCCTTTATGGGGTGCACTACAAATGTGGGCAGGAAGTGTCTTTACGACTATTCAATTGGATTATTGGGCTGGATTACTTTTATGAGCATCTTTCAGAACATGTCAAACAACTCATCCACAAAGAAATTTACGGTTCGCTTCTTCGTATAGACATGAATATCGATTATGCAGCAAAATCGGTCCGGAATAATCACATTATTAGTGAGTCAGCGGGTCTTCTCATTGGGGGTTGGCTCTTCCCTCATTTTACTGAATCTCAACAATGGATTAAGAAAGGATTAAACCTCCTTACTGATGCGCTATCTTATCAAGTCTACTCTGACGGCGCGTATATCCAACATTCCATGACCTATCAACGCTTGGGATTAGATACACTTTCGTTTATTAGACTTGTTGCACAAAAAAAACAGATTATGCTTCCCAATATTATTTTAGATGCACATGAAAGATTATTGACTTTTTTATATTCATTAACTCAAGAAAATGGCTATTTACCTAATTATGGTTCCAATGATGGGGCTTATTTATTCAGACTATCATCTCTTAAATATCGTAATTTTAAACCCAGTCTAAATATAGCAAGTTCGTTAATTTATAAATCGCCTATATTTCAGGAAGGTCAAGAACTTGTTCAATTTTTTGGAGTCCCTACAAAAAAAGAATATGCAACAATCAAAAAACGAACCCGGTTTGATGATGGCGGCTATTATATTTTGAAAAATAACCATTTCTTTATTATGATACGCTGTCATTCCTATCGACATCGCCCAGCACAGATCGATATGCTTCATGTCGATATTTGGCATCAGGGTAAAAATATTTTTTGTGATTCGGGGAGCTACTCATACAACACAAACCCAATCCTAAAGGAAGAATTTATTGGTATTCAAGGACATAATACGGTTAAAATTAATTCGAAAAACCATATGCAGCCAGTACTTAAATTTGGATATTCAAATTGGACAAAAAGTAAATTAATTAAAAAAACAGATACAAGCTTTATAGGAGAACATTACGGATATAAACAACATGAGAACATCATACACAGAAGAGAAGTGTCATTAATCAAAAAAGAAATACATATTATTGACTCCATTTTTACTATCACAAAAAAAACGGTAGTAAAACAACAACTTATTACACCATACTCAATTGAAAAAAAAGATAAATCAATTTTTATAGTTGATAATAAATATCAGGTGTCAAGTTCCATGCCGGGATTAATAAGTGATCACAAAATATCGAATCACTACAATCATTACGAAAAAGGGTGTTCTATTTCATTCAAAGATACAGTATCATCTTCTGTACAAATAAACACAAAGGTAAACATATTATGAAAAAACATATATTACTTATTCACCAAGTATTTGTAACCCCTGAGTTTGGTGGCGGCACAAGGCACTATGAACTTGCCAAATATTTAATTCAACTAGGTCATCGCGTCACTGTAATTGCAAGTAATATAGATTATTTATCGGGAGAAAAGAAGCTTGTAAGCGAAGAAACTATAGACGGCATTCATATTAAATACGCACAAACATACTCAGCCTTGCACAAGGGGATTTTTAATCGAGCCCTTGCATTTCTCTCATTTGCTTTCTCATCTTTTAAATTAGGTAAAAACACCGATAATATAGATATTATTTGGGGTACATCACCACCACTTTTCCAGTCTTTTACTGGATTAGTATTAGCAAAATTTAAAAAAGTACCTTTTGTTTTTGAGGTTCGAGATCTCTGGATAGACTTTGCAAGAGAATTAAACCTTGTAAATAATCCTTTAGTTATTACCATATTCAAATGGTTAGAAAAACAGTTATATCAATCAGCTGATCATCTAATAGTAAATTCACCTGGTTTTATTCCTCATATTAACAATATTGTTCCTAATAAAAATATAACGCTTTTTCCTAATGGCGTAATTTCAGAAGAATTTGAGAATCTTAATAAAGATAAAACCCTACAAATAAATAAGGCAACGTTTAATCCTAAACACGAGTTTAAGGTATTGTATACAGGAAATATAGGTATAGCTAATGATATTGAAACGATCATTGTATCTGCAAAAAATCTTATACAATATTCAGATATCGGGTTCTATATTATCGGTGGGGGGATCAAATTTAATGAGTTTAAAGATTATTGCAAAAAAAATAATATTACAAATATGTATTTCAAAAAAGCGATTCCAAAAAAAGAAATACCCTATGTTATTACACAATGCGATATTTGTATTGCATCATTAAAAGATATCCCTCTGTTTGGAACAGTGTTTCCAAACAAAGTATTTGATTATATGGCATCGGGAAAGCCAACAATTCTGTCTATTAATGGTGTTATTAAAGAAGTAATTGAACGCTCAAAAGGGGGCAAAGCAATTTCTCCAGAAGATAGCAATGAAATGACAAGCGCAATTTTAGACTATTATAACAATAGGGCTTTAATGAAAACTGACGGACAATACGCAAAAGAGTACGTAAAAAATAATTTTGAACGCAAAACAATTGCAAATAACTTATCAGACTATTTTAATAATATAGAGGAGAAAAAATAATGCCTCACACCATTTTTATTGTAGCGGCGGCCAGACCAAACTTTATCAAAATCGCTCCTTTCTTCAAAAATATTAAACATTTTCCAAACCTAAAGCCGTTTCTTATACATACAGGTCAACACTATGATAAGAATATGAGTGATACCTTTTTTACCACATTTGAAATACCAACCCCTGATGTACACTTAAATATTGGGAGTGGCTCCCACGCAGAACAAACGGGTAAAACAATGATAGAATTTGAAAAGTTATGCTTGAAACATAGCCCTAGTTTGGTACTTGTGTTTGGTGATGTTAATGCCACAGCAGCTGCCGCAATAACAGCAAAAAAATGCCTTATTCCAGTTGCACATGTTGAGGCTGGGTTAAGAAGCTTTGATAGAGAAATGCCTGAAGAAATCAACCGAATACTAACCGACAGTATTTCAGATATACTCTATACAACGGCAGAGGATGCTAATACTCAATTAATAAACGAAGGTATCCCAAAAGAAAATATCTTATTTGTTGGAAATGTTATGATTGATACATTATTCAATAATCTAATGAAGTCCAATAATACCAACTTTTATAAAACACTCAAATTAAAACAAAAAAACTATGCAATGATTACCCTCCACAGGCCAAGTAATGTTGACAATCAAAACACATTAACAGATTTAGTGACAATCTTTACTAAGATTTCAAAAAAGCTACCGGTTATATTTAGTATACACCCTCGAACAAAAAAACAACTTAAATCATTTAACTTATATGATCCATTAAACGAAAACCCAGACATCATATTATTAGACCCAATTGGCTATCTTGAAAATATTAACCTAATGAAAAATAGCACTTTAGTCCTAACCGATAGTGGGGGACTACAAGAAGAAACAACAGCACTAAATGTGCCATGTTTAACATTAAGAAAGAATACAGAAAGGCCTATTACAATTACACAGGGAAGTAACACGTTAGTAGGCATTAATCCCGAGGCGATACTTAAAGAAACGTACAATATCCTAAACAACAAAATGCCAACCTATCCTACCCCTAAATTATGGGATGGAAAAGCATCATATAGAATTTTAGACCATATCAATAACTGGTTAAGCGAAAGGCATTTAAACTCAATTTCAAACACTCAGACAACCTAGCCTTATCATAGTCAATAGTA
Organism: uncultured Candidatus Marinamargulisbacteria bacterium; assembly: GCA_964540745.1. Lineage (GTDB taxonomy): Bacteria > Margulisbacteria > Marinamargulisbacteria > JABIPA01 > JABIPA01 > CAZIOF01. The sequence goes on along the minus strand of CAZIOF010000263.1, from coordinate 20,339 downwards.
TGGTCGACTAGAAACATAATAGAGCTATCACCCAGATAACGTGCATGAGGCAATTTCTTTCGATATTGATCCGGGAACATGCTAAAGGCTTTTTCATAGGTAATATTATGACAAGAACCTTGCATACACATTAAACCTTGTTCGCATAACTTATCAATAAATAAATCTCTATTAAGGCCTTTCGGCGCTTTTTTTGAGTGAAAGAACACATAAAACTTATAATAGGCATGCCTTATATACTCCGGAACATCAGGAATACGAATAAATGAATAGTTTGATAATATAGAAGTCAATGTATTCACATTCTTTGTTCTGGCGATATTCCATGATTCTAATTTTGATAATTGCTTTCTTCCTATTGCTGCCTGCATTTCTGTCATACGAAAATTAGTTCCGAAAGAATGATGTAACCATCTAAACCCAGGGGGGTGTGCCTGATTGAAAACGGTATCAAAGTTTTTCCCATGATCCTTGAAAGACCACATATTATTCCAGAATCTATCATCATTAGTCACAACAAGCCCCCCTTCACCTCCCGTTGTGATAATTTTATCCTGACAAAATGAAAAACAGCCAATATGACCAATTGAACCACATTTTTTTCCTTTATATATAGCGCCATGAGCTTGTGCGCAGTCTTCAATAACCCAGAGACCGTTGTCAGTTGCAAAATCCATAATAGAGTCCATATCACAAGGCCAACCCGCTAAATGAACACAAATAATAGCTTTTGTTTTAGACGTGATAGATGCCTTAATCGTATCTAAATTAATATTTTGAGAGTCTAAATCAACATCTGCAATAACAGGGGTTGCACCTTTCATAACGATTGCACTTGCAGAAGCTAAAAAAGTGCGACAGGTCGTAATAACCTCATCACCAGCTCCTATACCACAAGCTTCCAAAGCTAATTCAAGTGCAGCGGTTCCGTTAGTGACTGTAATAGCATGCTTAACATTCAGATACGCTTTAAATTCATTTTCAAGAGACGCACATTCTTGACCAGACCAGTAGTTAACCTTACGCGATCGTAATACAGATTCCACTGCTTGAATTTCATCTTCGTCAAATTGAGGCCAATGGCTTTTAACCTTTAAATCGCCAATCATAAATAATTCTTCAATTCGTATAAAAATCTAATTGAATAATCGGGAGCACCATTTTTAGGCGCTTTCTCATTCAAATAAATTCCCTTAGAGTTTTTATAATGAATAGATTTCCACCCAAGCAAATTTGCCCCTAAAAAATCTTTCCTAAGATTATCAGCAATATACATATATGGTAACTTATTCCCATATCTTTGATGAAAAAGTTCATATAGCCTAATATCAGGCTTGGATAAATTATATTCTCCTGAAAAAACAACAAAATCTATATACTTATCTAAACCAAGCTTTGAAAACTTTCGTTTTTGAATATGAAAGTGGCCATCTGTTAAAACACCTAATTTATACTGACAAGAAAGTTCATATAATAAACCCGTAGTTTCTTTAGACAACACGATTTCGGGGTCATGATTTCTATAAACATCAATGCAGTTTTGAACAGAAATATCTGAGTCCACACCTTCCAAAAATTTATCAAAAACAGATCCAGAACCAAATCTAGAAAACAAATCCATCATGACATTATATGCAGAAGTACGATTAGAAAATAAACGAGAAACAGCTAAAAAGCCACTTTTTACAAACTCAATTTCATTATAAAGGGTATCATCTAAATCAAATACAATAATCATGAACTATAACCTCGCTGTCATATCGGAGCATCATTGTATTTGTCTTCCAATTAACCACCATTTCATTGCAAATATTAAAGTAATCATTAAAGATAAATCTAAGAAAGTTGCCCCCTACAGCATGAGTTAATGGATATCCCCCACCAAAACGTGTATTAATTTCAATAAAAAAAATACCGGTTTCATTCTTTATAACTTGAACACATAAAGGCCCATAAGCACCCTTTAAATAAGGGGATAATGTTTCAACACAATGAATAATGTCAGAGTCCTTTACAGCAAGTGCTTTGCTTACTTCCCCAGACCTTACTTCTATACGCTGGCGAGGTACAACACAGATTAATTTCCCATTGATATCAATAAAAAAGTCTATAGTAAACTCATCTCCATCTATAAACTCCTGAAATACATAATCCTTTTTTATAGATAATAAGTAAGATAATTGCTCTTCAGACTCCACTTTCTGGGCGCCAATTGCTGAACTAGAATGATTTAATTTAGCAAATAAAGGAAGGTCATTTTTAGTTGGGTTTGAAATGATACGAGGTGTCTTAAATCCGTTTTTTAAAAAAAAGTCATGGGTATCTTTTTTGGAAGAAAAGGTATTGACTATTGAGTGAGACGAAATAATCGGTAATAGTTTTGAAGATGAATGTGCTTTTCTAAAAAGAGATAACTTTTGAAGTTCTAAGTCATTAGTAGGGATAATGATGTTAATAGCGTGTTCAGATACGATGCCTGTTAATTCTGTAATATAATTTTCCTGACTTGCTCGACAAGATTTTATATAATTAGAAGTAGACATACATACAGAACTCATTTTAGGGTTACAGTCACTTACATAAACAGTGCCAGAAATATCCATCTCAGACATTTCTTTATTACACAAGTCATATAAACGCTTACGCCGTCTGGCAGACAGAATTAGAATATTACATCTTTTAGTCATCATGAACTGCCTTTAAATCGACTCATTGTTTCTGTCTTTTTGCTATTAATGTCGCGTCTTTTAAGAACAATTACTAGGGTTTTAACCGCAATAAAGATATCCAGAAATAAGTTGTAATGTTGTACATACTGCAAATCATGGTCAAACCGTTCTTCCCAAGTTAATGAATTTCGTCCATTGACTTGTGCTAATCCTGTGATTCCAGGTTTAACTAAATGACGTTGTTTTTGAGTATCATTATATAACGATAAGTAGTCTGAAATAAGGGCTCGAGGGCCAATAAAGCTCATATCCCCCTTCACAATATTGAACAGTTGAGGAAGTTCATCCAAGGATGATTTTCTAATAAAGGAGCCGAATGTTGTTAAGCGTTCGCAATCAGTTAGATCCTTGTCCATTTGGGAAGGTAATGTCATTGTTCTGAATTTGTAAATCTTAAAGACAGTGTTTTTAAAGCCGCCTCTTTCTTGAATGAATATGATAGGCCTCCCCATGGTTGCCCAAATACCGATACCAATTAATAGACACAAAGGAAGTGTTAACATGATTAAAATCAAAGCCATTAAAAAGTCGATTGTACACTTAATATAAAAATAATATTTCATTCAATAGTTTGGCTAACAAATTGTTGTGATAATAAATCATACATAGAAGAAAACTGCTTTTTGTTTGGGAGAAGGGTCTCTACAGATGAGACAACTGCATCAACTTGCTCTCTAGAATGTAAACTAACCATCATGGATGAAACAACGGGGTGTAACAGAGGGAATTGATAGGCATGTGTCATAAGAGTTTGTATTGATATCCCTAAACGGTCTGCTATTGATGCCCTTACTTTTTGTGTTTCTTTTGAAAAAACATCAGACGCTTTATTCGACAGGTTTCCAGCTGCTAGTGGTCGGATTGCAATCATGCCTTTACCCAAATTAGAGGCAGAATCCAATAAAGGAACCATGTCTAATTCACATAAATTTAAATAGGTTGTTAACCCTTTACAAAAAGGGACTTTCAGAATAGTTTCTGAAAATAGGGTTGAATACGGAAATGAAACAACCTCTCGTAGTTTACCTTCTCGTTTTAATTGTTCAAATAGTAGTGAGGCCTCTTCTTCACAATCCTTTAATAAAGGTAACCGTTTAGAGTCTTCAATGGGTTTAGAACGAACAAGCCATTGAACGATATCAAGACAATCTGTTTGAAGGTTTGTTAACTCAGACTCAATCCATTGACGGCATTTTATGGGGTCAAATTTAGTCTCCCCAAAGTGGGGTGAGGCTACTTTGACAATATGCTGCAGCGTTGTTTTTGGATATTGGGAAAGAAACTGTTTTAATATCTCAGAATAGTAGGGATATGTATCATATTCGCGAGAGCTATGAAAGGTATTAATCCCGGAATCAACTAAGTAATGGAATAGGTGAACGCCCTCCTCAATAGAGAGTCTTTCAGGGGAGAGGCGCATAGAACCAAAGGACACTAACGGTAAAAAAAGATCGGTATCTCCAAATTGACGTCTTAACATTTAATTATGTTAACTTAATCCCTGATTTCCATAAGAAACGGTCATTTGTTTCATAGGCTGTGAAACTGTTTCTTCCATGAAGGACACGATCATCCCACCATAACACCCCTTCACCTGGCTTTAGATCGACGCTAACAATCCCACTGGATTCCACGACATGTTCTTGAAGAAACTCATGAAATTCACGTGCCAATGTCTTATTCTCAGTAGATTCATTAGGTGAAATACAATAATAATTCCAATTTAATATAGGTTCTTTTGAATCAAGATCAATAACTTTTTTAATCCGTTGACTATCTGCTTTAGAAAAACAAATCTCTGTAGTTGCTAAACGATCTAAAAGCGATTTATTTTCCTCTTTAAGTTTTTCTATAAGGTCGACAGAATCGTAAAATACTGTTTCACCTCCAGAAGGTGCCCGATTAACACAATACATAACCATAATCTCGGAAGCAGGCGTCATATACGATTCATCGGTATGTAAAGGCTGAGCATTTTTACTATGTCGATAGGCAGCCATATCAGGAATATCTTTATCATATCGAATTTCCATCCATTTTTGGCCCAACTTTTCGCCTGTTTTATAATCTTCTGCAATTTCAAGCGAATTCCCTATGCCAGAGGTGACTTGGTCAAAAAATAATCTTAACTTCTCCTGGGATAAAATGACATCTGTTGTAATATGAACCACTTTTTTATGATCCAGTGAGGATTTTACTTTTTCGCAAAAAAGGGCTCCATTATCATCCTCAGAATACGAAAGGGTATCTATCCATTCTAAAACTAAACTTTCTGCCATGTTAAACCTCCATAATTTCAGAAAAGCACAATAAATAACAAGCACATCATATCAAGAAATAGGGTTGTTTTCCAACCTTAACTCAGGCTCACTTAACCGTAACAAGATATAAGTGCTTTCATATTGATTTAAGTTAGGGATATAAGGTATAATAGTTGCCTGTTTTGTTGTGAGCTATTTTGAGGTGCCACGGAATAAGAAGGTAGACTAATAAATGAGAATGACAGATGAATTGCAACATAATAACCCTTATCAGGCTACTAGCGTTGATACGAATGATGAGATCGATCTTATTCAACTAGCAAAGACAATTTGGAAGTATCGAAAGATATTTTTCTGTTTTATAGTTGGGGGGGTTTTAATGACAGGTCTTTATACAAAAACCTTTGCCCCTAAACAATACCGTGCTTCGACTACCTTTTTTCTTCCCCAAAATGATAGTAACCACATGGCAGGGTTTGGCGCGTTAAAGGGCTATGCTCAGGTGCTTGGGGTAAATTCCTCATCTAATTTAGAGGCCCATATTATGTCGATTATTAAGAGCAAACGATTACGATTATTGATAGCTTCCCAGTTTCAAGAAGAATTTGTTGCTGAAATAAACGATCTGAATTCAAAGGTTCCTAGGCCCCTTAATGAGAGGCAAGTATTAACCTTCATTTCTCATCAACTGAGGTTAGGTAAACGTATTTCAATAACAGTAGATAAAAATAACTTGTTTACGCTGAGTTATTTTATTAATGACCCAAAGGTTGCCTATCGAGTTATTCAAGAATGTTTAATAGCATTGCGGTTTTTGAGCCAAGAATTAGGGTTAGCGGCACAGAAAAAAATTATAGTGACGTTAGATGAGCCTCAAATCCCATCGTCATATTTTAAGCCTAGATTGTCTATCAATTTGGTGTTGGGATTCCTCATAAGTAGTTTTATTGGAATGCTGGCGGTCTTTATTTACAATTTATATGTAAAGAGATTTGAATCTGCAAACTGAATTGAACTACACCTATTTATGTTGGCGGGGATCCTTTTTTAAAAAAACAATTAGAACAGAGAGTTGTTAATATGCTTAAAACAAAAATGCAAGTGAAGTTATTAGATTTAAACAGACAGTATCAAGGACTTGAAGAGGATGTCTTTGATGCCTTTAAAGAAGTGTTTAAGAGTAAGCAGTTCATTATGGGCCCAAAGGTTGAGGAACTAGAAACGGCTATTGCCGCCTACACACACTGTAAATACGGTGTAGGTGTTTCCTCGGGAACAGATGCATTAATTATTGCTTTAATGGCACTCGATATTCAACCAGGTGACGAGGTTATCACAACACCCTTTAGCTTTTTTGCAACAGCCGGGGCCATTGATCGAGTGGGCGCTAATCCTGTATTTGTTGATATTGATCCCACAACGTATAACATCGATCCTCGCCAAATAGAGTCAAAAATCACCTCAAAAACCAAAGCGATTCTTCCAGTTCATTTGTTTGGTCAAATGGCAGATATGGAAGCAATAATGGCTATTGCCCAAAAATATAATCTATATGTGATAGAAGATGCCGCTCAAGCCATTGGTGCCAAGGCCCTATGCAAAGGACAGATGAAATCAGCGGGCTCCATTGGTGATCTGGGTTGTTTTTCGTTTTATCCATCCAAAAATCTGGGGGGTAGTGGTGACGGGGGAATGGTTGTTACTAATAATTCACAGTTAATGAAAAAACTACGATTACTTCGAAATCATGGTGCAGAAGAGGGGTATAAACATAAGATCGTTGGGGGTAATTTTCGATTGGATTCGATTCAAGCAGCGATTCTATCGGTGAAATTACCTAATTTAAATGATCAGCATGAAAAGAGACGTGTGAACGCACAACGATATAACGTACGGCTTTCTGAGAAACTGGTCAAACCCGCTATAAAAGAAGATTATTATGTAATCTACAATCAATATACCCTTCGTTCAAAAAACCGGGATAAACTCTTAGAGATCTTAAATGAGTATCAGATTGGCAATATGGTCTATTATCCTATCCCGTTGCATCTACAAGCGTGTTTTTCATTCTTGGGATATAAAGAGGGCGATTGTCCGGTTGCAGAGCAATCGGCCAAAGAGGTTTTCTCAATACCTGTTTACCCAGAGCTCACAACAGACGAACAAGATTACGTGATTGATGTCCTTAATATGGCGCTGTCCAAATAGCTAATCTGCACAGTCTTTTCCTAACTTTCTTAGTGCGGGTATGCTGCGTTATGCAAGGAACAGCATATCTCGGCCATTTTAAGCAACCGCTCAATTGCGATGGCCCCATGACTTGCATTAGAGGCCCTATAAACTAAAGTAGTGTCCTTTGGTAATGTCTGGATTATTTTTCAGGATACCTTTAATATCAATGATGACTTGATTTAACTTAGTATTGATAGCGTTAATAACGGGTTGAAGCTTTTTGTGAGCCACCGCCAAAATAATCGCACTATAATCATCGATATTTCCAATGTCCTTTAAAGAGAGGTTGTATTCGTGTTGAGTCTCTTCTTGGTTTGCCATAGGGTCATACACCGTAATCAAGGCGCCATAATCTTCCAATTCATGTATAATATCGATAACCTTTGTATTTCGGATATCAGATACATTTTCTTTAAAAGTAAATCCAAGGACTAGTATACGTGCCCCTTTAACGGGCTTATCTGCTTTAATAAGATGTTTCACTGTTTGTTCGCCAATGTATTTACCCATATTATCATTGATTCGTCGGCCAGCAAGGATAACTTGGGGATGATATCCCAATTCTTCCGCTTTATAAGTGAGATAATAGGGGTCAACACCGATACAATGACCACCTACTAATCCGGGAGTCATGCGTATGAAATTCCATTTTGTTGCGGCCGCATTAATCACATCAAGTGTACAAATATTCATCCGATTAAAGATGATAGCCAGTTCATTCATTAAAGCGACATTAAGATCACGTTGGGTATTTTCAATAACCTTAGCAGCTTCTGCGACTTTAATGGAGGGTGCTTGGTGTATACCGGCAGGAATAATACTTCCGTATAAATCGGCTAATAAAGTACATGTTTGCTCAGTGTAACCTGCAACAACCTTAACAATTTTAGTAAGGGTATAATTTGTATCGCCTGGACTCAATCGTTCGGGCGAATAGCCCACACAAAATTCTTTGCCAACTTGCAAGCGAGATTCTTTTTCCAGAATAGGGATACAAATATCTTCTGTGGTACCAGGATAGACCGTTGATTCATAGACAACAATAGCGCCGGGCTGAAGGTGTTTTCCGATGAGTGTTGTAGCAGAGATAAGTGCAGAAAGATCTGGTTTTTTTGAACTATCGATAGGTGTGGGGACCGTAACGATAATAACTTGTGCAGACGATAATATCGAGGGGTCAGAATGAAATGACATGGGACTATTCTGAATCGTTTCTGACGATAGTTCCCCGGTTGTATCTTGATTATTTGATAGATCATTAATCTTATCATCTGAAATATCAAAGCCCTTAACGTGATAGCGTGTACTTAATTCAATCCCCAGTGGAAGGCCCACATAGCCAAGCCCTACAACGGCAATAGTGGCCTGTTTTGTATTTAAATCCTGTTGTAACTGTGTATGATTCATTGTCATCGTATTCACCATTGTCATAGGTAAAGCCCCATTCTATTTCATAATATGAGACGATTGTAGCTTATTTATAGTGACATTGTGAATGGCAGACCATTTAATCATCATGATATTAAGTAGATAATGAGGGTGTGATGTTGTCTTGTGTAGATTTCAGATTGGCCTAGAGTGAATAATAAATGGACGTATAGATGGCGTAATTGTTAGGATTAATTCTATCTTAGAAAAAGATGTCCACATCCATCTAATATGCGAAAAAATAGGTATGACTAAAGATATGATTGACCATGTTGACTTTTTAGATATTAAACGCGAATATCAGTTGATTAAAGCAGATATTTTAAACGCATTTGAAACGGTCTTAGAGGATACCCAATTTGTTCAAGGCAAGACGATTGAGCATTTTGAGCAATCTATCGCAGAGTACTGTGGCACCAAAGGGGCTGTAGCGGTTAGCTCCGGTACAGATGCTCTTATTGTGTCACTGATGGCGCTAGGCATTGGGTATGGCGATGAGGTGATAACAACCCCATTTACCTTTATAGCAACAGCAGAGGCCATCTCAAGAGTAGGCGCAAGACCTGTTTTTGTAGATATTGATCCGAATACATACAATCTAGACCCTAGTCTGATAGAGGCGGCGATTACAGAAAAAACAAAGGCGATTATACCTGTACACATGTACGGGCATATGGCCGATATGAGTACTATTATGACGATTGCAAAAAGAGTCGGACTTTTTGTGATAGAAGATGCGGCCCAGGCCATTGGAGCTAAAGCCCCTTACAAGGGCCGACCCTGTTGTGCAGGGTCAATAGGGTCTGTTGGATGTTTTTCTTTTTATCCCACTAAAAATCTTGGTGGTTGTGGTGACGGAGGGATGCTTGTTAGTAATAACCTTGAAATATTACAAAAAGCACGTCTTCTTCGGGATCATGGTTCTAATCAACGTTATTATCATAAAATAATAGGGGGAAACTTTAGATTGGACACCCTACAGGCGGCTGCCTTAAATATCAAACTAACGTATTTGGAGCAACGAAATAGTCGACGCCGTCAGATTGCGCAGTATTATAGAGACAATATCAGAGGGGTAATATTGCCTTTAGAAATAGAAGGGTATGAGGATGTCTATCATCAGTTTACGGTGCAATCTCAAACACGAGGCACCTATTTACAGCTGTTGAAGGCACAAAAGATTGGTGTGGGTATCTATTACCCCTATCCTCTTCATTTACAGGATTGTTTTAAGGATCTTAGGTATTCAAAAGGCGATCTCCCCGAGTCTGAAAAGGCAAGTCAAACAGTATTCTCATTGCCAATATTTCCAGAGTTAATAGACGTGGAGTTGAATTATATTGTGGATGTCCTAAACAGTGTTTAATGTTAAAATAAGGCTCATATATGAAAATTAATAAACAAACACAGGTTATGATTCAACCCGTACATGAAACTCCCTGGGGAGGGTGGCAGGTATTGGTGGAAGAGGATGATTATAAAATAAAACGAATTTTAGTGAACCCCGGCCATCGTTTAAGCTACCAAAGACACCATCATCGTGAGGAATATTGGACAATAGTCGCCGGAAATGGCCATGTAGTGCTAAATGATACAAAAATTCCTGTAGAACCAGGCCAGATGCTGCATATTCCAAAAGAAGCGGCGCATCGAATGGCCAACACAGGATCGACTGTCCTAATCTTTGTTGAAGTACAAAAGGGGACGTACTTTGGTGAGGATGATATTATTCGATTAGAAGATGATTACGGGCGAGCAGAACCTAAGTCGACGAATTAAACCAGGCCACCGTTTCTTTAATACCGTCCTCAATAGAAAATGAAAACTGACCATTTAAGAGCTTGTTTAACTGATTGATGTCAGCAAGACTATCCCTGACATCCCCTTGACGAGGAGGGTTAAATGTAAGATTAGCCGAAGGGCCAAATTGTTTTGAAATGAGCTCAGCAAGCTGTTTGACAGAAATCCGATCCCCTTGGCCGACGTTAATGGCCGTGCCCCACAGTGAATGGTCTTTAGTACAGCTAGCAAGATTAGCTGCAACCACCCGTTTTATATAGGTGAAGTCCCGTGTTTGTTCCCCGTCACCAAATATGGCGCAGGGGTTGTTTTGTCGACAGGCGTCCATAAAGAGTGGAATAACTGCGGCATATGGGGAATGTGGGTCCTGTAAAGGGCCAAAGACATTAAAATACCGTAATGCTAATGTGGAAAGATTATGCAATTTATAATACATGTTACAATAATATTCACCAGTAATCTTGCTAATGGCATAAGGTGAAAGCGGGTTAGGGGTCATGCTTTCTGTTTTTGGTAAGGTTTTAGAATCCCCATAAACAGACGACGAAGAGGCAAAAATGAAACGCTTAACTCCTTTTAAGCGACTTGCTTCTAACATATTTAGGGTGCCGCCAATATTAACATCGTGATATAGAAATGGTTCTTTTAGTGAGCGTGGAACAGAGCCAAGAGCAGCTTGGTGGAGAACGTAATCAACACCGTCACATGCTTTCTTGCAGATATCGATATCACGAATATCCCCTTCAATAAAGTCAAAGTGTTTATGGTTTTCAACGTCTAAAAGATTGGATCGTTTTCCATGAGAGAGATTATCTAATATTCGAACTTCAAAGCCTTGTTCAAGGCATTCTTTTACGATATTGGAGCCAATAAAACCAGCGCCCCCGGTTATAAGAAAACAAGGCATATTAGTATCCTTTCAGTAATCAATCAAATGAGCATTTCTCTACATCTAACAATAGAGGCGACTTATGCTGTCTTCCCACTGAAAAATAGGAAAAGCCTCGAGAGCAGATGTCGCTAGATGAGTATATATTTCTCATATCCAAAATATATGGTTGTTTTACTGTATCTTTTAGACGTTTAAAATCTAGTTCTTTAAACTCATTCCAATCCGTCATGATAACAATGATATCTGAATTGTTGGCAGCGTCATATGGACTGTTAAAGTAGGCTAGTTTATTTTGGTAGTACGATCGAATATTGTCCATTGCTTCTGGATCAAAAACTTGGATACACGCATTAGATTCGAGTAATGAGTCAATGAGAGGTAGAGAACAGGATTCGCGAATATCATCTGTATTAGCTTTGAATGATAACCCTAAGATAGTGATTGTGGATGTAGATAATGGTTGATTAAGAATAGTTTTAATTTTTTCAAAGGCAAGTTGTTGTTGTCGTTGGTTAGCAGAATGGACAGCATTAAGAAGTTTGAAGTCGTAATTTAACTCATTTGCTAGACAGCCTAGCGCTTTCACATCCTTAGGGAAACATGATCCGCCAAAACCAGGGCCTGCTTTTAAAAACTCTTTTCCAATTCTAGTGTCACTCCCCATAATATGAGCGACTTGAGAGATATCGGCACCGATACGTTCGCATAAATTAGAGATTTCATTAATAAAGGTAATTTTAGTTGCTAAGAACGTATTCGAGGCATACTTTGACAACTCAGAAGATTCAAAGTTAGTTTGATAATAACGAACAGTTGAATTATAGATGGGTTTGTACAAACGAATAAGAGGTAATGTATAAATATCTTCTGACGCCCCAATAACAACACGGTCTGGGCTAAAGAAATCACGGACAGCAGATCCTTCTCTTAAGAACTCAGGGTTTGAGGCAATACTTACCTGGAATGAATAGGCATGTGTTTGGAGTGTGTCATGTAAATAACGGCAGGTTCCAGGAGGAACCGTACTTTTAACAACAATTTGGAGCTCTTTTTCTCGAGATACTAGTGATAATCGTTCCAAAAGGTTTTTGAAAGAGGCTCGAACACCGGTCAAATCCGCTTTGCCTTCGATATCTGGAGGTGTACCCACACAAATAAAGATAAAGTCGGCATCATGAATGGAGTCTTCCCATTCTGTATCAAAGGTTAAACGGTTATTTGATAGGTTCTTTTTAACAATTTCAGAAAGACGAGGCTCATAAAAGGGCACTGTTCCGTTTCGTAATGAGTTGACCTTAGACTCAATGATGTCGATGCAGCGGACATTATTTCCCACATCGGCTAAACATGCGCCTGTGACTAATCCCACATAACCAGTTCCAACAACAATAATTTTCATAAGATGATGTCTCCTTCAGTAAATACACCCCATGTCCTAGGGTTACTATATAATGTCTAGTGCCTTCAATGAGGCTGTTATATTAAATATAGTTTGTGTTGTTTTAGTAATAACATCAAGCCAATCTACGGGGATGAGTTTTGTTTCAGAAACATATATAGAGTCGCCCCTATGGATTAATGCAGGGGCTTTTAGATACGCGCCATTGGTTTTAATAATATAGGTGCGATTGGTATCTGCAAATTCACTATATCCGCCAGCTTTTTTGATATAATAATTGATATCTTTGTCAGGTTCAAACAAAACGCTAGTTGCGTTTTGTACACCTCCAACAATATGAATAGCTGTTGGCGTAGGGGGAATATAGAGCGTATCGCCATCTTCAATCTTCAGTGTAATAGTAGGGTCGTTCAATATCGTTTCTAATTCAATAATAATACGACCTTTATTTTCAGTTTCTGTAGATTCTCTAATTGTTTCTAATTGAGCACTATCATCTTCATTATCTGAGTACGCTGTCTTATCGAGTTTCTGAATATTATGATCTAGCATGTAGCTTGCGTAGAACAAGCGATGCTTTTCTTCTTTCAGAATTTTCTCTTGTACTTCGTATTGGCGTCTTGCACTCTCTTTTCGAGTAAAGATAGCGCCCTTTAAAAAGGCCTCGTTTGTTAGTCCTCCAGCACGTCTAATGATATCTTGAAGAGATTCATTTTCTTGGACCGCATAATCTCCAGGAAATCGAATTTCACCACTTAAAGATATTGTTTTCTTAGAAAAGTAGTTTGCTTTGTAACGGATAAATACTTCATCGTTAGGTTCTAGCGTGACTTGATTTATCGTCTCATGATCGGCATTGAGTGAGATGTTTCTTACAAGACGGTCGCCATTACTATGAGTGACGATATCCACATTGTCTAATTCTGAAAAAGGCTCTAATCCAGCCCAAAGAAGGAGATCCTTTGGTGTTAATCCAGAAACCCAACGATATTTTCCAGGTTTATTGACGGCACCGTTGATATACACATATTGCGGGGGGATAAAACTATCTTGGCTGTAGATGTTTATAATATCCTTAGCTTGGAGTTTGAATGTTCCATAATTAGGCTTATTAAGGTCTATCTTAAGAATCTCCTTATTAGTTAAGCCAACATGGCGATAGATATCAACTTTTGAGAGATTGGCCCCTTTCTGGAGGCCTCCTGCTCTATTTATGAGAGATTGAAGCGTTAAATTAGGCGTAAGTCCATAAAGACCGGGATAATTAATGGCTCCAAAAATCTGAATGCCATTTACTTCAGTCTGATCAATTTTTGAAATCAAGATCATATCACCATTTTCTACATGGGTCTGTTGTAGTTTCTTCTTAAATAAAGATTTCGATTGTGCATGAATATCAGTTATCTGACGCTCGAGTCCGTTAAAATACCGTTTAATAAGGATATGTTGACTATATGCATTAGGTGCAAGGCCCCCTGAAAATTGCATAAGGGCGTCCCATGCTTTCGTTTTTGATGATAATTCATAGATGCCTTCACGCTTCACAGCCCCTTTAATACAGACCACATCGCCTATCGGCCCAACGAGGACGGTATCTAAATCTTTGAGATTAGGATCTTGGTACTTGTCGCCATTCAATAGGTATTTATACAGGTCAATTGTTTTAATAACTTTTTTATTTCGGATGAGTTTAATATGTCGTAAGGTCCCATTTTTGATAGGCCCACCAGATGTATATAACGCGGAAATCAGGGTTGATAGTGAGGATATATTATAGGCACCAGGGCGAGTTACTTGACCTAGTACAAAGACTTTTATAGTGCGTACGTTTTCTACTACAATACTTAATTCAAAATTAACATAGTGTTTCTCCAGCGCATCTCGGATAGTTCGTTTAGCATTCTTAAACGTTTCTCCCCCAATATGAACTTGTCCAATCTTAGGAATAAAGATGTTTCCAGAATTGTCTATATTTGCAGAAAAGGTAACATCAATTTTTCCCCAAACACGGATTAAAAGGGTGTCACCAGGTCCTAAAATATAAGAGTTTGAAACAGGGATATTATGGTATTCCGAAGATAAACTATTCTTATTGGTGAATATATCATATCCAAATTGTAGAATAGGGCTTTCATGGGGTATATGAGTTAGATCGTGTTCGAAGTCTGGTTGTTCGCTTGGTTTTGTTTTCTTTTTATACACTTCTTTTGTGGGTTTGGGGGTCTTTTTAATAGGAAATGCAGGCGAGTCCATGGGCTCAAGATACGTTTGGTTCTCGAAATCGGATAAGATATTTAATTCTGTTTCAATACTTTTAGTAGGAAGGCCTTCTGTTTCGAAACTTTTATTATAGATGGACTCTATCGGAGAAAGTAACGGTTTCTGTATATTTTCCATTCTTTTGAAAGTAGAGGGATTCTCTATAGTGCCTCTATTCTGAGTTAGGCTTGGTTGTGAGGGCCTATTTTGATCCATTGAATCGAGTAGGCGTGGATTCTCACGTAACAGATCTAATGGACTTGGCGCCGCAACCAAGGCATCTTGACACAAAAGCAGCATAAGAATGAATAGAGATCGAATAAGCATCTTTAACATTATGTAACGTAAACTCCAACAAAAAATTATTTAATCAATAGGAAACAACGGTCTTTTTTCTTTCAAAGACAAAGAAAAATAGTATCACGACTCATTATTATATTCAATTAACTATCCAATCAAATCTTGGTTTTAATTGGGGTTTTCGTTATTATTTAAAGACTATAGCTAAATGTTGAAAGTGCTTTATAAGTTGGTATGAAGTGACCTTAACTAATATGGATATCATGATTTTCCGAAAAGGCGTATCACAATGAAATCAGTTATTGTAGCAGGTGGTGGGGGATTTATTGGCTCCCATGTTTGTAAAGCCTTATCCCAGAATGGTTTTAATCCTGTTGTTTTGGATAACTTTTCAACGGGATATGAAGCGTTTGTTAAATGGGGTGCCGTGGTTAAGGCCTCTATCTCTGATACCGCAGCTGTCTCCCAATTAATTAAAGACTATAACCCTGTTGCCGCACTACATTTTGCCGCCTTTATTAACGTGGGTGAGTCTGTCCTTAATCCAGCAAGGTATTATCAAAACAATGTTGTAAATACCCTGTCATTTTTAGACGTATTAAGACAACATAAGATTGATAAAATAGTTTTTTCATCCACCGCAGCAGTCTATGGTCAGCCTGAACAGCCTATTATTACAGAGCAACACCCAAAAGACCCTATTAACCCTTATGGAATGGGGAAATGGCTTATAGAGCGGGCTTTTCAGGATTACCATAGTGCCTATGGGACGAAATCGCTTTGTTTTCGTTATTTTAATGCGGCGGGTTCTGACCCTGACGGAGAGGTGGGGGAGTCTCACGTGCCAGAAACACATTTAATCCCGCTTATCTTAGATGCAGCTATGGGTAGGCGTGACGATGTTAAAATCTTTGGAACGGACTATCCAACAGAAGATGGGACCTGTATTAGAGACTACATCCATGTCACTGATTTGGCTGATGCACATGTAAAAGGATTGCAGTATTTGCTAGATGGTGGGGACGCCATAGCACTTAACTTAGGAAATGGGGTGGGCTTTTCTGTGAAGAAAGTCGTCAAGACAGTTGAACAGATTGTTGGACGGGTTCCTTGTATCGAAACCGAACGACGTTTAGGGGATCCCCCAAGTTTAGTGGCCAGCTCGGAACTTGCAAAACAGGTATTGGGTTGGACGCCCGCTTATCCATCATTGGAATCCATTATTACTCATGCCTGGGAGTGGCGGAAATCTCTGGGTGAATAAATATTAAATTGACAATTATGAACGCCATATACTAAAATTTAATTATCCCTTATGGGAAGAAAGCTCTCGAAGATTGCCCCCCCCTATTCGAGAGCTTTTCTTATTTCCAAAAAAATAGATAGATAAACTAAAATGAAGACCTTAATGTCATTAGATCATTTAATGAGTGAACATTGTCTTTTGTATTAAAGCTTGTAGCATGTGCATGACCCTACAGCGACTATCTCGGAATAGAATATATGGATATAGAGTTGTTACTAAATGGCAGAGATGTTCAGACTAGTCATGTTGTAACAGTACACGCGACTAAAGAGGCGTCTTGACTAACTATAAACAATAAGTGACGGTATACTGAGATTAGTAACGCCTTTTCAATACAAGATCAAGCAATATAGTCGAGTAGTTTTACTCTAACCCTACCGAACACGGCTACCCGATAACAAGTGTTTCTTGTTTGCTATATTTTCGGAGTTCTTCACTCTTGAGCGTAGATTCCCAAGGTAGGTCAATATCATGTCGTCCAAAATGCCCATATGCAGCAGTTTGTTTGTAAATGGGGCGACGCAAATTTAATGTGGAAATAATGCCTGATGGAGAAAGATCAAACTCATCTCTTACAATTTTAGTTAAGTCGCTATCAGATAATTGCCCGGTTCCATTTGTTCTAATTCTTACGGATAGTGGGTAGGAAACGCCGATGGCATAAGCAAGCTGGATTTCCACTTCGTCTGCAAGACCTGCAGCGACTAAATTCTTGGCAACATACCGTGCCATGTAAGCTGCAGAACGATCCACTTTAGTACAATCTTTCCCAGAGAAGGCTCCACCGCCGTGTGGCGCCCATCCCCCATATGTATCAACAATGATCTTTCGGCCTGTTAAGCCAGCATCGCCGTAGGGGCCACCTATCACGAATCGGCCAGTAGGGTTAACGTAGTAACGCGTGTTTTGGTCAATCAATGTTTCAGGAAGTAGTGGCTTTATCACAGTGTCAATAATATCTGTTTTCAATTGTTTATGCTCAATCTCTTCTGCATGTTGAGTAGATATAACAACCGAATCAATTCGGATAGGTGTATTCCCGTCATATTCGATGGTGACTTGGGATTTAGAATCAGGTCTTAAATAGGTGAGGATTTTATTTTTACGCAATAATGAAAGTTCTTTGGTTAACCGATGTGCAAGCATAATAGGGAGAGGCATGAGTTCTTCGGTTTGACGACAGGCATAGCCGAACATTAATCCCTGATCCCCAGCCCCTTGCTCTGCGTGTAAACCAGTGCCCTCATCCACACCTTGTGCGATGTCTTGTGATTGACTATGAATAAAGTTTTTAAAGTCACAAGTTGTTGCGCTTAGGCCAATGTCTTCAGCTGTATAACCCACTTCATAGGCGGCCTTTCGTGCAATAGATTCTATATCTAGGTCATTAGTCGTCGTGATTTCACCACCTACTGTAATGTGGTTTGATGTTACAAAGGTTTCTGCGGCAACTCGTGCAAGCGGGTCATGCTGCAATGCCCTATCTAGGATACTATCTGAGATAATGTCACATAATTTATCTGGGTGTCCCTCTGAAACTGATTCTGAGCTAAAAAAGTAAGTCAAAATAATCCTCCTAGATGGCGCCTATGCCTGTTCAAGCTAATATCGAATTAATGTCATTAATAATGACGTTAGTTCAACTAAAATCATAGTCTACATAATATACCATAAAAGTTAAAGAAAATTATTTATAAATAACCCCGGTTTGCTAGATTATATTCCTCAGGGTCTGGATAACACATGATCATTGTAAAATTGTTGCGCTGATAATAAAGAATATACTAGATGTACTTTTATCATTTTGGTTTTCTCGAAATAAGTGGCCTATTATGGGTAGGTCTCCTAATAGAGGGATATGTGATTCATTTCGTTTGTCTTGCCTATTGATAATACTGCTTATGGCCACAGGTGTATTTGGTTTTAGATGAACGTCAGTATTGGTGTGTCTTCTTGATAGAATGGGGTAATGTCCTTGTCCGATATCTTTCCATAGCTTTATGGAACTTATCACTAAATCAATGGTGGTTAGAATATGATCGTTTTGAACAATTGATGGCTTTAATGTGATTGCGATACCTGCATTCAAATA
This sequence comes from uncultured Candidatus Marinamargulisbacteria bacterium, assembly GCA_964540745.1. Taxonomy (GTDB): domain Bacteria; phylum Margulisbacteria; class Marinamargulisbacteria; order JABIPA01; family JABIPA01; genus CAZIOF01. Next base: position 1,641 of record CAZIOF010000263.1, on the reverse strand, counting down.
GTCTATCTTTAGGGTTCGTTTTTGTTGAGCATTTGTGGACGAGCTGCTGTAGGGTAGACGGTCTCCTATTTCTATCGTTGCTGTTTGGTTGTTGAGTACGGTTATAGTTGGTTCAGCGATTAGATTTGCACTTCCTGTTTTTAGCATATGTTCTAGTGTAAAGAGGAGTGGTTTTGATAGCGCTACTGTTGAGGCTATCGGGTTAATTGAAAGGGGCAGTCCTTCGATTAACGAGGTGAAGGGAGGGGTTTGCTTTTTAACTGTATTGGTATGCGCTTCAACTATTTTTATAGTCACTTGAATTTGCCGCAATGGGAGGTCAGTGCTTATTAGAAATTGTTTGATGAGATCCCATTGGTTAGACGTTGTTATAGAAAATACTGTTCTACTTTCAGGATTTATATTAAACGTGATGTTGGGAAATAAGATGTCTAATTGAGGCATAATCCAATCAGCTTTTGCGTATCGAAATGTATAGGACCTGAGCGTTTTTTTTGAACGGGTTTCCTTTTGTGGCGTCCAGTTTTTATATTCATTAATGTTTCCTGTGTTTGCCAGAATTGTACTTGTTATTCCGATTATTACCCCTATCCAAAAGTTAGTTATGTTAGGGACTCCAATTTAAACGTACGCGGAGTATATCATCTGTGATCGTCATGGTGATGAATCGTTTTGGAATGAGTGTTATTAAGTGACAAACCTCTTGATAATAGTGTTTGTCCATAGTAATAGTAGTGTGGTCATTTTCTGTTTCAATTATAGGTGTCCATTCGTTTATTTTGGCAGCGATTAGGTCATGACCTGTTGTTAAATGTGAGAGGTTGCTTTTAATTCGTTCTAACTCATGATTTTGTTGAGAAACTTGTCTTAGCTGAATACTAGTAATGAATACCATTGCTATAAGTATTAATTGTATAGGACTAAGGCGATTCATAAGAGATAATATAGTGGGTCAAGAATATATCATTGGTAAGTTGTTCCACAAAGGGGCGGATGTCTAAAGGTTTTTCTTTTGATAGTGTCTCTATAGTCGTTAATAATTGTTTTGATTTAAAGAGAGTCTCTGTAAGGGTGAATCTTAACTGATTTCTGTCTAGGGTAATATGATTTAGTGATGTGTTATCGATGGTGTCCAGTATATGTTTGAAAAGTGTTATTGAATGGACGCTCTTAAGACGGTGTTTGTTGAGGATATGGCGACTATCATTATATCGATTGAATGTTTTGATAGCATTCGTTTGCATGGATAATATAAATAGACATAATAGGCAGGTGCCAACTAATCCCATAATCCAAACAGAATAGAATAAATTTAGTTTCTTATTGAGCCAATGTTTATTTAGCACGATTGGTTTCCAATAGTGACCTTTGAACAGAACGCTTATGTCGGTAAACGCAGGGCTAGATAAGAGCTTGTTCATTTTCTCAGAATCATGTTGAGTTGTGGAAAAGATGTCTTTTGATAAAAAACACATGCGAGTCTTTCTTTTTCGAGCGAATCTATGAAAACTCTTTTGTGAAGAGGGGTTGTTTAGTAGGTGGTAACTACCGATGGGAAATACAGTTCGACTAGTCACAAAATAGGACTTGTATAGCCAAATCATGCGCATAACGTTATAAAAATAAAAAACATATAAAACT
>CAZIOF010000262.1:0-5027 GCA_964540745.1 uncultured Candidatus Marinamargulisbacteria bacterium | reverse complement strand
TGCAAGAAAAAAAAAGGTGACAACTATCATAAGAGGACTTCGTGCAGTATCTGATTTTGAATTTGAGTTTCAGATGTCGCTAACGAATCGTTCCTTAGATAATGAAATCGATACCGTATTTTTGATGACAGATGCAAAGTATTCATATTTAAGCTCTAGTTTAGTTAAGGAAGTAACATATTTAAAAGGAGATATTGGACAGTTTGTTCCAGATGTTGTCTATCAGGAACTCTGTAAAAAATTACAAACATGAATCAACTATTAGGATTATTAGATTCGCTTGAAGCATCATTATTGGAAGGAAAGAGGATTCCTTTGACAAGAATGACGATCATTCAAGAAAAAGAATTATTGAGTTTGGTAGATAAAATGAGGCTAGTATTAAAAAGCAATGGGCGAGGCGCTCGGATGGCCGTAGAGCAAGGATCGAAAGGTGATGTCCAAGAAGAAGAAAATGATGAGAATGGCTCTGTATCCAAAGATTCTAGCCCGGTTGATCGTCAAGATTATTCTGATAAAATCACGAAGGGTGCCAACGACTATGCTGAAAATGTATTAGCTAATTTACAATTAATGCTAACTAAAATGCAAAAAGAGATTGTTAGATTAGAGCGGTCAGTTGAGTCTGGACGTAAAGTTTTAGACCATCAAAAAGATCAACATAAAGAAGAATTGGAGTTTCAGAATGACAGTCAATCATCGTGATATAAAAAAAACAAGAACAATTAATATTATTAGGAATTATACTAAGTATGCCCCAGGATCTGTTCTTATTTCTTACGGGGACACACGTGTTTTAGTAACAGCTTCTGTTGAAGATCGTGTACCACCCTTTTTAAAAGATTCGGGCCAAGGCTGGCTTACAGCCGAGTATTCATTATTACCAGGATCAACAAAACCAAGAAATCGTCGTGAAGTAACGAGAGGTAAGGCTTCTGGTCGAACAAATGAAATTCAACGCCTTATTGGCAGATCTCTTCGAGGTGTATTAAATTTAGAAGCCTTAGGTGAACGTACAATTCACATAGATGCAGACGTAATTCAAGCCGATGGAGGGACTCGAACAGCTGCTGTTACTGGTGGGATGATAGCCTTATGGGATGCTGTTACAATGTTGCAAGAAGAAGGTAAGTTACGAGAAAGTCCAATTACTGAATTATGTGCAGCGGTTAGTGTTGGGATTGTTAAGAACGAGATTCTTTGTGATTTATGCTATGAGGAAGACTTTGCTGCTGATGTAGATATGAACATAGTAATGACGGAAAGTGGCCAGTTTTTGGAAGTTCAAGGTACGGCGGAGGGGCTCTCTTTTAATAAAGCGCAACTCGATAGCCTTTTAGAGTCTGCTCAATCAGGAATTAACGATATTATTGGCGTTTTAAAAGAGGAACTAAAGACCTCTGTGCCCGTGTCTTAAATGGCAAAGCAGTTTAGAATTACGCGTCGTCATTATGACAATATTATCAGGCAGGGATTAAAGAATCTACCTACAGAAACAGGTGGGTTTTTAGGAGGAAAAGATGGGTTTATTCAGGCTATTTTGCCCACCTATAATTTAAAACTTGGTGACGCAACATCTACTTATGAAATTACGCAAGATGATGTTAGTCGAGCAAAAAAATTTTTTAAACAACATGGCCTTGGATATTATGGGGTTTATCATACCCATCCAGAAGGGATTGCATATCCATCAGCGGCAGATTTAGCGACAAAAGAAAAATATCATTTTATTATTGGCTTATCTGACCCTAAGGTGCCTATACTTAATGCCTTTGAATGTCATGGTGATAAAGTTGTTCAAATCCCAATAAATATAGAAACCTCGAATAAGTATGATGTTAAAGACCTAAAGAACAAAGAGCCTGAAAAACATGAAAAACTTGGTATTACTAAAGAGGAAGGCGAACTTCATGACCTCTTGGATAATATTCGTCAAGAGAATCCAAAATATCTCAAAGAGAAGCCAAGAGACCCTTTTTCATCGGACTTTAGTACCCAGGCCTAAGAAAACTTAAGCATTGGCATTTGATTAAAAATAACGTATCTTAGTGATTCGGAAATAGCTCAATGCTTAATATATCGGCCGGTTTTATTTCGTTAAAGACCCTTTATGGGCGTGTTTGCCCAGTTCCTTCCACAAGATATTTGTAAGTTGTTAGTTCTGTTAACCCCATTGGCCCTCGAGCATGTAACTTTTGTGTTGAAATACCAATTTCAGCGCCAAAACCAAATTCTTCGCCATCAGTAAATCGCGTTGATGTATTAATTAAAACAGAAGAGGCATCCACATACTTTGTGAATTTGTCTATAGTCTTCTTATCTGAAGATAATATTGCTTCTGAGTGGAGAGACCCATGCGTTGAGATATGTTGAATAGCATCTTCTACTGAAACTACAATTTTAACAGCAAGTATAAGATCAAGGTATTCAGTGTCCCAATCTTTTTCTGTTGCTAGGCTAGAGTTAGGAGCTAGTTTGATTGTTTGTTCACAACCACGAATTTCTACCCCCTTATCTTGAAGCTTTTGTAGCAGAGAAGGAAGAACCTGATTGGCAATATCTTGATGAACGAGGATTGTTTCACAGGCATTACAGACAGACGGACGTTGTGTTTTAGCATTGATAATAATAGGTTCAATAAGAGGATGATCTGCATGTTTATCAATGTAGATATGGCAGTTTCCAGTTCCAGTTTCAATTGTGGGAACGGTTGCACTGTGAACGACACTCTTAATAAGAGAGGCCCCACCTCTAGGAATAATCAAGCTTAAATAATCAGACATCGTTACAAATATTCTTACACCTTCACGGGAGACATCTTCAAGAAGTTGAAAGTTATGTTTTGAAACACCACATTCTTCAGCAGCTTTTTGGAGGAGCGTTGTAATGATAGAATTAGAATGATAGGCACTTGAACTTCCCCGTAATACAACACTGTTATTGGTTTTTAAAGCAAGAGCGATTGCATCTGCAGTTACATTAGGTCTTGCTTCATAGATCATGCCAATAACACCTAGAGGGACTCTAATTTTAGAAATCTTAAGACCATTTGGTCTTTCCCACTGATGTATTGTTTTTCCTATTGGGTCATCTAATGACGCTATCATTCTTAGACTGTCAGACATGCCTGCTAATCGTTGCTTATTAAGGGAGAGCCTATCAAGAAGTGAGGTGGGCATATTAGAAGCTGTCGCTTTTTGAAGATCTTTTTGATTTTCCGTCATAATGTCATCTAGGTGACTAGTGATGGTAGAGGCCATTCTATCAAGGATGTTATTCTTTAAATCGGACGGTACAACGGCCAACTCTTTAGAGGCAAGATAAGCGTCTTTACATTGTTGAGCTATAGTTTTCATGGCTAATTTACTCCTTGAGAGGTGGTGATTTGGAAGATTGTGGCAAACATATAGTGCCTTCAAATGAGTGTCCTGAGATAATATTATTAATGATATGTTGTTTTCTACCGTTAGCAATAACAACCTTTATTCCAACAGCCATAGCAAATTTAGCGGCAAGTAGTTTTGATTTCATCCCCCCACGACTACGTCTTGATGATATATCTTTTACATAAGACAAATGGGTTTTTGTAATCAGTTCAATTTCTTTAATGAGGCGCGCTTTTGGATTCTTAAAGGGATTCTCTGTAAAAAGGCCATCAATATCAGTGAGGATAATAAGTTGCTCTGCATCTAGGAGATAGGCGACTTTAGAGGATAAATCATCGTTATCATCAAATTGATAATCAATTTCATCCGTTGCAACGCTATCATTTTCATTAATAATAGGAATAATGCCTTGGGAGAGAAGGGTCGAAATAGTATTTTTAGCATTGTTTTTACGTATAGGATCGATAAAACTATCTTTAGTTAATAAAATCTGACCTACTTTTAACCCTTTTTGTTCAAAAAAGTTACTATACTGTTGCATGAGTAAAAATTGACCAACGGCAGCAGCCGCTTGACGCTCAGGAATAGAATCAGCAACAATATTCATGAGTTGTGCCCCACACGTTATTGAACCTGAGGATACAATAATAACATGGATATCCATGGTCAGTTTTAATTGACTAATTTGGTGAACAAGTTGACGTAAATTATTGAGATCCAGTTGCCCTTTTGGGGTAGTTAATATATTTGTTCCTATTTTAATAATAACTTTAGGCCATTGAGTCATGTATTATCCCTTAATGAAACGATATTATACTAAACTATGATAAAGGAGGTTAGTGAGAGTATCAATACCTGAACGAGTAGCGGATGAAATTGTATATGTGGTGAAGCTCTTAGACTGAAAATAATTAATAATTTTATCTAAATCTGTTTTGTTGATAAGATCAGTTTTGCTGAGCAGAATAATGTTGTCTTTTTGAACCATAGGATAGTGACTTAGTGTTAACTCATTTTGGACTGTTTTATAGTCATTAAATATGTGTTCAGGGTCATTATTTTCGACAGAAATAAGGTGAACCAATACCTTCGTACGGTCTACATGTCGTAAAAAGTAATGACCAAGTCCAGCACCTTTAGATGCTCCTTCGATTAGACCTGGGATATCAGCAATAATAATTTCTTTATCTATTGTTTTAAGAAGACCCAAATTTGGATATAGTGTTGTAAACGGATAATCAGCAATTTTAGGATTTGCTCGTGTTAAGGTTTTTAATAAGGTAGACTTTCCAGCATTAGGTAATCCAATTAATCCCACTTGAGCAATCAAGCGAAGTTCTAGTGTTAATTGGCGGATTTCACCAGGCAGCCCTGGTTGTGCATATCGTGGGGTCCTATTAATTGAGGTTGCAAATAAAGAGTTTCCTTTTCCTCCTTTTCCACCTTTGGCAGAAGTAAAACTATCCGATTGTTCAGTTAAATCAGCGAGTTCTTCATTGTTTTCATCAAATATTTTAGTGCCACATGGGACCAAGATAATGGTGTCTTTACCTTTTTGACCAAATTGCTTCTTACCACGTCCGGGGAGCCCATTTTGGGCTTTGTAATACCGATTAATTTTAAGATCGAGAAGGGTTTGCA
>CAZIOF010000261.1:0-7756 GCA_964540745.1 uncultured Candidatus Marinamargulisbacteria bacterium | reverse complement strand
CATCAACGTTTTCATGCAAAACTAATTTAAAAATTTGATTATTTTTATTAAAAAATTTGTTACGTTCATCCGGTGTAAATTAGGGTAACGTTATTTTGTTATTTGGTTTTTGTAGTTATTCAATTTTTTCCTAATTTGGGGTTGAAGACAATAAAGTATTTTTTTCGTTCAAAAACAGCCCAATCGTCAAATTTCCATAAAGGCCCATTATGTTGGAGATAACCGCGCAGCCTTTTTTTAGAAATATCAACACATGCGTAATAGTACCTATCTTTTTTTTGTTTTATGTTTCGGCGACCTTTTCGACGACGCTTTCCATAAAAAATGACATGGTCTTTGCCGTAAAGGCCGGCACCTTCAATAACAAGAGGTATTGTTTTAATAGACTTAACTTCCTGTGTGTTCACATTAACAGTTTTGATAACACCTCGGTCGGTACCTAGGACTAGTGTATCGTTCACAAGGATAGGTGCAAAGTTAGGGTGAAGCTTACCGTGAACTTTATAATTAAAAACCTCGCTTAATTTAACGTCCCAGGTTTTAACAACAGCGGCGTCAGAGGTATGAACCCATATTGCAATTAGAAAAGGGATAACAAGGATACGGGCTTTATAGTTGAACATGGGTATTATACTTCTCCACAATTTTAAGACAGGTATCTCTATAATTTGATAATGGAATGTCCGGCTTGTCAATATGTTTCATATTACTAAGAATAAAAAAGAGCTCTTTTGTGGTAACTGCGTCAGCTAACGCACGGTGTGCGTTGCTATGACTAATGTGATATTTTTTGGCCAAAGCGCCTAAGGAACATTTGGATTCATTAGCCTGCTTTGCCCATTCAAGCGTGCAAATGACCGAGTTGTTCTGAAGGGGGATCTCATGTCGTATAGACGTAGTTAAGAGCCAACTAATGTCAAAATTGGCATTGTGAGCAACGATCTTAGATGTACCAATAAAGGAAATAAGTTCTTTTAAAGATGTAGATAGAGAGGGAGCTTCTTTAACCATATCATTTGTAATACCGGTTATCTGAGTAATCATTGGAGGTAAATTAGAAAGGGGTTTGACGAAGGTTTGATAGATATGTTCGTCGCCATCCTCACCCAATTTTAGGGCCCCTATCTCAATAATGGAGTCACGGCCTACTTCAAGGCCTGTTGTCCCAAAGTCTAGAAAGGTAAATGACTGTTTTTTTTCAGAAAAAAGATCAGCTTGACCAGAGCATTTTGGAAAGAAAAAACATCGGTTCCCAATGTTCATTTGTCGGCGATGCAGGGTAGGGCTGTTACAAAAGTCACATCGGACATCATAATCTATCTGAAGGTCATTATCGATAAGAGATTTAATCTTTTTTGTTGAAATGGAGTTTTGACACCCTTTACAATGAAAGACTGAGGATTGATTGGCGTCTAAGGCACTTTGAGACGGTGGATCTTGGCATATTGGACAGCAATAGCTATGTTCAAAACCACAGGTTTCTAGATTACAGAATATGTTAGTTTTAGAGATATAGGCAGAATCGTTGCCACAAGAAGGACAGGGCTTCTCAATCTTAAGGTTAGATATTGTTGATAAGTCCATATCGCTCATATGGTTAGTTGGTTAACGACATATTCTGAAAGTAACGTCTCTTCTTTAGTCATTAAGACAACATGTTCAGTCATCATAAGTTGAGGTATGTTGTTTGACTTCAACATCCTGAAAGATATGACTTCCTACAGATTTTCGCTGCCCTAGATACTTACCCCTGTAAGGGTTTTGTGACGATTTATCCATCTTACAAAACACAAGTTGACAGATTCGTCGGCCAGCTTGAAGTTCAATAGGTATGCTATTGGCATTATAGAGTTCAAGTGTTATACGGCCTTCAAAACCTGAATCTACCCATCCGGCATTTTGGATAAAGAGTCCCATACGACCAATGGAGCTACGACCTTCAACAAACGCAGTGATACCATTTGGTACCTTGATATACTCCTCTGTAGTAGCAAGTAAAAATGAATGAGGTGCAATAACAATCGTATCCCCTATATATTCTTTGTAAGGAATTTTCTTGTTTAGTTGAACACAGTCAATAGCAGCGGTATCTAGATATAAGAAGTGAGATCCTAATCGGCAATCAATAGATGCGGGTTGCACAGCTGTTGGGTCAAAAGGGTCGAAATGCATTTCACCTGATTTAATTAACTCACAAATGGTCTGGTCTGATAGGATCATATGGCTACATTCTATAAAATTCTCTCCAATAATGGAAGTTTAGAGTTCTTTAACAATGTGTAACGTACATTTCGTTATACCCTGCTACTGAAATATTTAGGTTACGCAATAAAACTGGAGCTGCTTGATAAATATTACTTGAATATTTAATAAAAATCCGTATAATGAGCTCACTATGCTGCATTTAGTACATTGTATAAAAGTAGTATATAAAAAGGGCGTCTATCAACAGCATGTCTTCTATTTACGTTGATAACCGAACTCAATTTCCCTTAGTTAATCATTAGGTTTCGCTGTATGTATCCAAGAAAGGCTCTTTTATGAGTGGTTCAACTAGTGTTGTCCGAATAACCGAAAATATAGGTGCGGACCCATTGGAATTATATGTAAATATGTGGGACCTCGTAGAAGAGGGGTCGGACCTTTCGGTATATCTTAGATTATGGGCCACATTTTCTACTCCTGTAGTGAACTGTTTAGGTCGCATTTATGATAATTCCTACATAACAGATTGGTATCGCACACGAGCCACGGATCCTCGAACGAGTATTCTGGTAGACAATACAAACCTCATTTCAGTTCAGTTGATAACGAATATTGCAAAATGTTTTAAGAACACCCATTACGATGAAATGATTACATATTGCCGTTGTCCTATAAGTCTTAAATTAATGAAACAACCGGTTATTGTCAGTTCTACGGGTGTTGTGTGTGACAAAACAGCTGTGTCAGAATGGCGCCGTGAAAATGGAAGTAAGAATGCATTAGAGACACCGATTCCTTTTTATGATTTACAACTGGTTATTGGCGCCATTGCTAAGGGATTACAGGATGGTCTTGTGGACGCTGTGAGCGAAGAGAATGAGACTGATATACTACACTATTTCATTGATGAGCCATTTGTTTTTTGCCAAGCGGGCTTTATAGCGTTTATTCGCGAGCGAGCTATTACAAAAGGTAATCAATTACTAGCAGATGTGTTACAACTTTATGAAGATGACATGTCACAAGTTATATTAACAGCCGTCCATCAGGAAAAATTACAGGTACTGCAAATATTAATTGACTCTGGAGCAGATGTTAATTTACGCGATTCAAAAGGGTGGGCACCTTTGCATCACGCGGTTAAAGAAGAAAAACTTCCTATTATTCGGTTGCTTTTAGAGTCAAAAGCACTGATCCATGGTGTTAATAAACAAGGGAATACGCCGTTGCACTTTGCTGTTGAAAACAAGTCTGTCTATGTAGCCAATCTGTTACTGGATGCAGAGGCTAATCCACAATATGCCAACCATTATGGTGATACACCATTACATTTAGCTGCTGAAATGGGTGACGAAGCAGTGCTCGAACTGTTACTTACTAGAGGCGCGAAATCACAGTGTCGTAATGGCCATAAAGAGACGCCATTGTTGTTGGCGTTGATGCATGGGCATTATAACGCAGCACATTTATTATTGAAGGTAGGCTCATATTTTTTTTTTTTTTTAGAAGTGGTAAACAGAGTTCTACACTGGGTATCCGGTGATAATGAACCTGGTATTGTACGGTCATTAATTCAGGCTGGTATGGATCCTAATAGTGCAAATTCGGATGGTGAGACGGCCTTGCATTGGGCCGCTCAAAAGGGCGCGTTTGGTGTCGTTAAGGGACTATTAAAATTTGGTGTGGATATGGATGCCCAAACAAACTCAGGCTTTACGGCATTACAAATGGCTATTTTAAATCGCCATACGCAGTTAGTAAAATTGTTATTAGAGGCCGGAGCAAGTCTATTATTGGTGACGAACCAAGGTGAAACGGCATTGCATATGGCGGCGAAAATAGGATTGCGATTAGTTAAGCAGATTATAGAGACAAAAGATGTTTTGAATCAGCGTGATATGGATGGGTATTTAGCGCTTCATCATGGTGTAAAACAGAGTCATTATCAGATAACACGAGACCTACTGATGGCTGGCGAAAACCCTAATACTGTCTCAAGTTATGGGGATACATGTTTACATCTTGCTATAAAAAATGGGGATATGGATTTAGTAGAGGTACTCCTTGAACATGGGGCCAAAATCAATATTCGAGATGCTGATGGGGCCACACCTTTATTGCTGAGTATTATATCTGAAAAAGAAGATTTAGCCTTATTTTTATTGGGTAGTGGATCAGATCCCAATATTCAAAATAATGCACATCAGACACCATTACATTGGGCATGTCGAAAAAGTTTACTCACTGTCGTGAATGCCCTTTTAGAGAACGGTGCAGACCCAAATCCTGAAACGCACGAGCATGAATCCCCCATCCACTGGGTAGCTGAATCTGGAGATGTGGCTATTTTTAATGCATTAATAGTTGCCGGGTGTCATTTAAAGGTCACTTCTATGCCCACGATGCATCCTGTTCATATCGCAGCAGCTAAAGGGCATGTAGGCTTAATGGAACGTTTTATAGAGCAGGGCGCTGATATAGATTTTCAATGTCAAGAGGGTTGGACAGCCCTACACTGGAGTGTTTATAAAGCTCGAGATGCAATGGTGACCCTGTTGTTAACCCATGGGAGTACCTTGCATGTTGTGACAAGAGAAGGCTACTTACCTATTCACTATGCAGCTGAAAAAGGGTTGTTAGGGATACTGAAATTGCTTCTTAATAAAGGTGCCGATCCAAACTCCAAGACCAAGGCTGGATTAACACCCTTGCATATTAGTGCAGATAAGGGACATCTGGATATTCTTCAAGCACTACTTAGTTTTGGGGTGAAGACAGATTTGCCTGATAGATCGAAACGAACGGCCCTCTTTTATGCAGTAATGAATAATGATTTGGACTGTGTGAGTGCGCTTATAGCGTCAGGTTCAGACCCTACTATTATTTCTCGTTTGGGGCCTGCGCCCATCCATTGGGCTGTGGAGAAGGGGTTTATACCTGTGGTTGAAAAGCTTCTCGAGAAGCCGGTTAAAATGGATATTCTGAGTAACAATGGTAAGACTCCCTTAGTGATGGCCATTATAGCAGGTAGAAAAGAGATGGTTGATTTACTGATCGCGAGAGGTGCTACCCTCAACGGCCATGAGTCTACACCCTATTTGCCACTTCATGTAGCGGTCTACAAGGGGTATAAAAATATCACGAAAAGTCTACTACAGGCAGGTGCAAGTATTCGGTCGACAGACCGTTTTGGGAATACGGCACTACATATTGCGGCTCGAGAAGGAAATAAGGATATTTTAGTCTATCTTCTTGTCCAAGGAGCAGACGTATTACAGCGTAATGCCAAAGGACAGAGCGTTCTAGAAATAGCTGAGAAGGCGGGTTCAGAGGCGTGCATAGCTATTTTGCAACCGGCCCAGGAAGTCGTAGCGGCTAACGAGTAGCATAGTCTGGATGGGTACTTTGAAACACATCCGTTTTGATGAGCATCAGTAGAAAATGCTAAGATAAATATCTATGACAGAATTTGATGTAATTGTTGTGGGATCTGGTGGGGGATCAAAGATTACCCGGCCAGCAGCTAATTTAGGGCTAAGAGTAGCCATTGTTGAAAGGGGGCGTTTGGGTGGTACCTGCCTGAATCATGGCTGTATCCCCTCCAAAATGCTCATTCATCCGGCCGAAGTGATGACCCAGATCCAAGAGGCTCATCGGTTTGAGCTACATGTTAAAGAAACGCCAAGTGTGGACTTTGAGGGACTTGTCACCCGTGTTAATCAAACCATAGATGCTGAATCAGAGAGTATTGCCCCTGTGTATGACAAGCATCCCAATATTACCTATTTTTCAGAGCATGCGCGGTTTATAGCGCCAAAAGTTATGCAGGTCGGTGAACAGACAATCACAGCAGATAAGATTTTTTGTGGGGTAGGGGCACGACCAGCCCTGCCCAATATTCAAGGATTAGAGACAACCCCCTATTGGACCTATAAAGCGGCCCTTCGTTCCACAACACAGCCTGACTCATTGATCATTGTGGGTGCGGGCTATATTGCCATGGAATTAGGGTTCTATTTTCAAGCACTGGGCACAAACGTAACTTTTTTAGTGAGAAGTAAACCTCTTCGACAATTAGATGCTGAGATTCAGACCGCCTTCCAAGACGATGCATTGAAACGTTATGACCTGCGTTTAGGTGCTGTCCCTACCCAGGTCCACTATGACCAGGAAAAGGTTCAGATGACCTATGAACAAGATGGAGTGACACTCACGTGTTCGGCATAATAGCTATTAATCGCGACTGGCGTTCAACCCAATACCGATGATTTAGGCTTAGAGAATACGAGTATTACCTGTGATGAAGCTGGCTTTATCAAGGTAGATGACCATCTCCAAACAGACGAGACAGGTGTCTGGGCCTTTGGTGATGTGATAGGACGTTATTTGTTCCGTCATTCAGCTAATTTTGAAGGCGAGTATCTCTTTAATCAGGTGTTTGGGTCTGGAAAAAAAGAGTCTATTCAGTATCCACCTATTCCCTATGCAGTGTTTACTCACCCTCAGATTGCAGGAGTAGGGGTGACGGAAGAGACGCTAAAGGAAAAGGGGATTCCTTATATTGTAGGAAAGAATGGTTATGCCAGTTCGGCCATGGGGATGGCCTTACGATCTGAAAGTGGGTTTGTGAAGGTCCTATTCCATAAGCAGACACGACAATTAGTGGGTGCTCATATCATCGGTGTGGAGGCTGCCACTATGGCCCATGTACTGATTGCCTTTATGGTGATGAAAGCCACGATTGATGATATGATGGCCATGGTCTATATCCATCCAGCACTCCCAGAAGTGGTTCGCAATGCGGTGAGAAAGGCCATGTCATTATTTAAGGAGTCTGTATGAACATTTATTTAGTTATTATTTTAAGCTTTTATATCGGGATGTATGGGTTAGGCTTACTTGTGGAATATTTGAATCTAAAAGAGGCCTCTTCTGAACTGCCCAAAGAATTTGAGGGTGTTTATTCTGCCGAAGATTATCAGAAATCTCAGGATTATTTAAAGGAGAATACACGGTTCTCATTGATTCAGGAGACCTTTTCCATGGGTGTGACGGTCCCCTTTATTCTATGGGGCGGTTTCAATGTGATAGATATGTGGGTTCGCACCTTTCAGTTAGGGCCTATTGAAACAGGTGTTCTGTTCTTTTTTACGTTGATGTTACTGTCCCAGATCTTGAGTTTTCCATTTAGTTTGTATCAGACCTTTGTGATTGAAGCTAAATATGGGTTTAATAAAACCACATTTAAACTTTTTATGGTTGATTTGCTGAAAGGGGTCAGTCTTCTTTTAGTATTGGGAGGCCCTATTTCCTGGTGCTTATTATGGTTCTTTGAGTCCACGCAATTTGCATGGCTATGGGCCTGGCTCTTTTTAACAGGCTTTAGCTTGCTGATGATGGTGGTTGCCCCGGTAGTGATTATGCCACTTTTTAATAAATTTGAGCCTCTTAAAGAGGGTGAGCTTAAAACGTCTATCGAAACGTATGTGAAAGAACAACAATTTGGTCTAAAAGGGGTCTTTACGATGGATGGATCCAAGCGCTCAAGTAA
>CAZIOF010000260.1:0-21400 GCA_964540745.1 uncultured Candidatus Marinamargulisbacteria bacterium | reverse complement strand
GATTATGACGAAATGGAACGTTTAGCATTAGAGTCCAAACCAAAATTGATTATAGCAGGTGCCTCGGCCTACCCTCGTGAAATTGATTTTGAACGTATTAGTCATTTCGCTAAACAATGTGGGGCCCTTTTTATGGTAGATATGGCGCATATTGCAGGATTAGTGGCTACAGGGCTACACTCTAGCCCTGTGCCTTATGCAGATGTTGTAACAACAACCACGCATAAAACATTAAGAGGTCCTCGTGGCGGATTAATATTATGTAAACGAGACTTACAAAAGAAAATTGATAAGTCTGTTTTTCCTGGTATGCAGGGAGGGCCGTTAATGCATGTTATTGCAGCTAAAGCAGTCGCCTTTAAATTGGCCAGTAGCCCTGAATTTATAATTGAACAAACACAAGTGATCAAAAATGCAAAAGCTCTAGGTACCGTTTTAAGCGCTAATAACTATAATCTTCTTTCAGGAGGAACTGATACACATTTGGTTGTTGTAGACCTTCAAAATAAGGGGTTAACTGGAAAAGTTGCGGAAGAAGCGTTAGATTCAGTTGGGATTACAGTCAATAAAAATTCTGTGCCTTTTGATCCAGAAAGTCCTTTTGTAACATCTGGAATTCGGATTGGAACACCCGCTATTACGGCAAGAGGGATGAAAGATGATGACGCAAAGCTAATAGGCAACTTAATTGTGAATACACTTGATAATATAGGAAATGAGACTGAATACCAACGCATAGCTGCCGATGTTCGACGTCTAACTGACAGGTTTCCTCTTTATCCTGAAATACAATGACCAAGATTGGGTTTTTGGGTCCTGAAGGGACGTTCACACAACAAGCGTGTGAAGCCTATATTCGAGTCAATAAATTGTCTTATGAACAAGACTGTGTGGGTTCAATTGATCAACTATTTAGGCATTTAATAGAAAAGAAATACGATGAGATTATTGTTCCTGTTGAAAACTCCATAGAGGGGGTTGTTCCTAGATGTATTGATCTTTTATTAAACACTGAAAATGTTTTTATTAAAGAGGAATTATATTTAAATATTAGACAATGTTTATTAGGTACTTTGACAACAAAGGAATCAACAATTACGCAAGTGATTTCACATCCTCAGCCATTGGCTCAGTGTCAGCAGTTTATTCAAACTCATTTTCCAGATGCAGACATACAGAACGCTCTTTCAACAGCCGCAGCTGCTCAATATTTAGTAGCGAAAAACCAAGAATCTCAATGTGATCATATTGCTATTATTGGACATCAATCATTGTCCCAAATTTATGGACTACAATTATTAGTTGAAAATATTAACGACAAATTAAATAATCAGACGCGATTTTTTATTGTGTCATTGAAAGCGCCCCCAGTGTGTGAGGCCTCTAAAACTACAATTGTTTTTTCTGCTCAAAAGGACCAACCAGGGAGTTTATATGATATTTTAGGTGAATTTGCTGACCGAAATATTAATTTAACTAGTATAGGGTCTCGACCAACAAAGGCCAGCTTTGGAGACTATTTGTTTTTTATTGATTGCGAGGGACATAAAGACTTACCGGAACTTAAGGCGGCCCTTTCTGTGATTGAAAGACGAGCTTCTTTTTTTAAATGTTTAGGGTCGTATAAAGGATATGAGGTGAATAATGCTTGAACCAAAACGCATTCGCGATGAATTAGTGACGATTGAAAAAGGATTAAAGTCACGTTCCTATCCAAGTGAGTATCTTAATCGATTTATTGAAAGAGATATTCAGTGGCGAAAATTATTAAAAGAGGTCGAAGATAAAAAATGTGAACAAAAGCAGAAAACGCCAAAATCTAAGCCCACGCCAGAACAACTAATTGAATTAAAAGGATATTCAGAAGACATACGAAAGTTGCAAGAAAAGTTACTAGAACTGGAATCTAAAGTTAAGGAAGCTGCACTTTTGTTGCCCAATATACCTCACCCTGATGTACCTATCGGTATGAACGAAAATGATAACGTTGAGGTGAGGCGATTTAAGGGTGTACAAATAAACGATTTTGATAAGAAGAGTCATGACGATTTGCTATTGGCACATAATCTTGTTGATTTTGATGCTGCAGCCAAGATTACGGGTTCACGATTTGCAGTAATGAGAGGATTAGGTGCTAAGCTTGAGAGAGCCTTAATCAGTTACATGTTAGATGTTCATACAAATGATCATGGGTATGAAGAAATATTGCCACCTGCGATTGTTAACACGGCAAGTTTAGTAGGAACAGGCCAACTTCCTAAATTTTCAGATGATAGTTTTAAATTAAGTGATACGGACTTTTGGTTAAGTCCAACTGCGGAGGTTCAGTTAACTAATCTATTTAGGGATAGTGTTCTTGATGAGGACTCACTTCCTATCAAAGTGACTGCGTGTACACCTTGTTTTAGAAAAGAAGCAGGAAGTTATGGAAAAGACGTAAAGGGCCTTATTCGTTTACATCAGTTTAACAAGGTTGAATTAGTTCAAATTGTAACGCCTGAACAATCTGAACATGCATTAGAAGGATTATTATCTCATGCGGAGAAAATCTTGATTGGTTTAGACTTGCCATATCGAGTTGTGAAATTGTGTTCTGGGGATTTAGGTTTTACATCTGCAATAACCTATGATTTAGAGGTGTGGATGCCATCTCAAAATAAATATAGAGAAATTTCGTCATGTTCCAATTTTCAAGATTTTCAATCTCGTAGAGCTATGATAAGATGTAAATCTAGCTCAGATAAAGCACGGTATGCGCATACATTGAACGGCTCTGGGTTGGCAATTGGGAGAACTCTTGCAGCAGTAATTGAAAACAATCAAAATCAAGATGGGACAATATCCATACCAAATGTGTTGGTTCCTTATCTCGGAATAGAGGTTATACGGTGAGCGAAGAAAATGAAAAATATATAAAATTTCTTAAAGCGTTAGCAAACGAAGAGCGTATAGAAATTATTAAGTTGCTGAAAAAGAATAAGGAAATGTTTGCCCAGGATGTGGAAAAAAACTTTTTTTTGGAACAGTCAACAACCTCTCACCATTTAAACACGTTACGAAGGGCGGGGATCACAAAGGCAAGAAAGTCTGGAAGAAATGTCTATTATTCAATTGATCAAGATAACTTTTCTAAGACATGGGAGCATTTTGAAACCTTACTTTTTTCTTAGATGTAAAGGGTTTTTCTTTGAACTCAAATATGTTGAAATGAAACATCAATATTCAATGCAAGTTCAGCCATTTATTAACCGATACATTAAGGTGTAGTAGTTGGAGTTTTTAAGACTCTAGATTATAGTCAGTTATAAAGGGGACTAGAATGGTCAAGTCTGAGGAGTATTCAGATAAGTCACTTGAAAAGTATGGTTCAGTGAAAAATAGTCTAATATCCTCAGGGGATTTTGGTCTTGCGCCGAAAAACTTAGAGAAACGTTATAAGTATTTAGCTGTATTGAAGAATATTTTACCGCTCTTGGGTTCAGATGAGGTCAAAATAGTCCTGGCAGAAGTAATGGTTGCACTTAAGATAGAGGGGATAATAGGCAAGAGTCTCTCTGATAATGACTCTAAGATGGTTAATATTATAAAGGAGTCTATTTTAAAGACACCGGAAAAGAAAAAAGAAGCAATTAAATTTGCTCAGAAGTTACTAGAGTAAGGAGCGTTCAAGTGGCAAATAGTTTAGAAGGATTTCAGGTATCCAAAGGATACGACCCAGAATTAGTATCCGCTAGTCGACCATCTGAGTATCTTTTTGAATTACTTAATCAGCTTGATGTAGATAGGGATATATTGACAGATATTAAGCAATCTTTTGAGTCTGG
Source organism: uncultured Candidatus Marinamargulisbacteria bacterium (assembly GCA_964540745.1). Taxonomy (GTDB): domain Bacteria; phylum Margulisbacteria; class Marinamargulisbacteria; order JABIPA01; family JABIPA01; genus CAZIOF01. The sequence goes on along the minus strand of CAZIOF010000260.1, from coordinate 17,576 downwards.
AGAGATTAATGTAGATGCGTCGCGGAAACCTTCTTCAGATGGTAATTTATATGTTTAAAGGATGATATTATGGATAATCAAGTATCATTTAATCCATCACTTCATATAAAACAAGGGCATAATGATGCGCTTCAGAGGTCTCAGTATGTAGCCGGTCATTTTTCGGACGTTCTTAAGAAGATGTATGATAATAAAGATGATAATAAAAAGATTAGAGAAACAGAGGAAGCATACAAAGAAGTATTAAGAGAAGATAAAGAACTCATAGAAGATGGTCGCTATATGACGGATGAAGAGGATGAAATTCCTAGAGAAAAGATGAAACAATTATTGAAATCTAAGATCAAAGATTTACTTCATTTTGAGCGAAACTACTACGGTGTCTAGTCAGTCGATAATCAAAGATATGATAACTTCTTAACGAGTTCCATATTTTCTGAATGGCCGGTTTTAATGGCAATGAAATGCCCTTTTATGGGGCAAGAAAGAACTCCCAAGTCACCGATAAGATCAAGGATTTTGTGCCTAACAAGTTCATCTGGATAACGAGGCGTATTAACATAATCGCCTTTTCCTATAACAAGGGCATTTTCAAGTGATCCACCTTTAGCAAGTCCGGCTTTATGGAGCTGTTCAATTTCATCTTCGAAACCATAGGTTCTTGCTGAACTGATATCGGATTTAAAGATTTTTTCAGTAACGTCATAATGGCCTATCTGGGTTCCTACAAAGGAGTTGTCATAGTCTAAAAAATAAGATGCTTTAAAAGAGGTGTCGGGGAGAGCGATTAGGTGTTTTTCTCCCAGACTAACACTAACGGGGGCTTTGATAATAATGGGTGAAATAGGGGTTTCTGAGAGTATTTTGAGGCCAGCGCTTTCGATCGCCTCAACAAACGGTGCTGAGCTGCCATCCATAATAGGAACTTCCTCGTTATCCAATTCAATAATAAGATTAAAGACATTGAGACCTACGCAAGCGGCTAAGAGGTGCTCAGGTGTTTTTATATAGATATTATGTTTTCCAAGGCAAGTTGCACGTTGATAAGTCAATAAGTAGTCTGGCGATACCTTAAGTTCAAAATGTTGAGAATCTGTTCTAACAAATCGAATGCCATAATTGGGTTCAGGAGCAGGTCTAAGTATACAAGATACGCGTTTTCCTGAATGTATGCCAAACCCTTCTAACGTGACACTATTTTGAAGCGTTTGTTGCATATTGTCCCATAGAAAATCGATTATATAAGAAGAAAACAATAATAGTTAGTATAAGAACAGTGCTTAACGAACCAAAATAACCTCTCATAGAAAGCGCAATAGCGCTGCCGGCAATAATAGGCCCTATTATTCGGCTCAAGCTACCAATACTTTCGTAAACTCCCATGGCTAAACCTTGGTTTTTCTTTTCAATATCAGTTGATAGAATGCTTGGAAGATAGGAAGAGAAAAGGGCCATCCCAAGAGATAAGAAAGCAAGAGCTAAACACATGGTGATAAGAGAGGTTGCAACCGCTAATAGGCATAGCCCTGCACTTGCAGCAATCATTCCAACAAGAATGAGACGTTTAGGTGTCTTTGAGGGCCGTCGTGCAATCGAGCCTTGAATAAGTAGTGTTAAAAGACCAACATAAACAAAGAGGATACTATTTTGTTTTTCATTGTAGGCAAATAGAAAGTTTGTGTAGAGGGCGAAGGTACTTTCAAACCCTGAAAACATAACCATAAAAATTAGTTGAAGAAAGCAAATAATAATAAAAGACTGTTTCGAGAATAAAATAGTTCCAGACTGTAGAAAACTGAGTTGGGAGGTTGTCTTAGTATGTTTCTCAGGTTCCTTTAGATAGAGAAGGGTTGCAAACACAGCGATCAATGATAGAGCCCCTGAAACAATAGCTGGGATAAAATGTGTGCCACCATCTTGATATAAAAAACCACCAAGCGCAGGCCCTAAAATAAAGCCGGTACCAAAAGCAATTCCAATAATTGCCATTCCCTTGGGCCGGTCTTCAGGTGTCGTAATATCAGCAATATAGGCGCGTGCTATAGAGATATTTCCACCGGTAAAGCCATCTAATAATCGTGCAAATAGAATAAGCTCAAAAGAATGAGCATAGGCGAAAACAATGTATGCTATAACAGTTCCCAACTTGCTGAGCGCCAAAAGAGGTTTTCGACCATATCTATCAGATAGTCGTCCTAAAATAGGAGCCGCTATAAACTGCGCAAAAGAATAGGCCGCCATTAGAACCCCAATAAGGATAGTATTACTTTCATAGCGTAAGCTAATTAAGGGCAAAATAGGGATGATGAGCCCAAAGCCTATAAGCTCTGTTGCAACAATTAAAAATAAGACAGTAAATTCTTTTTTATAGGATTTCATTGTAAATCAAAGTGTATTGTATCAGATAAATCGTATTTTAAAAGAAGTGGGGGTATAGATTATTGAAGCTCTAAGCCAAGTTGCTTGATAATGAGCAGAGCTGTTTTTTCAGGATCGAAGGGGCTAGGGAGATCAACAGTTAGTGATGATAAGTTTTCATAGAGGGGTTTTCGATGGGCATAGATTTTAGATAAAGAGGTTTCTCCAAAAGTAATAATACCTCTGTTAGACGTATTTTTAATTCGTGATTTAATATGTGATAGCGAATCACGTATGTAAACAACTTGTGATATGTTATTTAGGAAAGTCATGGCTTTTTCGCTGTAAATAATGCTTCCACCAGTTGAAATAATCGAATTCTCCAATGATTGTAAACATAAAATAGCCTGCTCTTCTTTTTGTAAAAAAGCATTTTGGCCGTACTGGTTAATAAATGTTTGTATGTTTAGTTTAATTTTTGAACGAATAAGCGTATCTGTATCAATAAAGTCATAATGAAGTTTTTTTGAAAGTACTTTTCCGATAGTTGTTTTACCAACACCAGGCATTCCAATGAGAGTTATAATGGGCATATTACAAGATTCCAGTTAATTTTTGAACAAACCCAAATAATCCTATAACCCCGGTAATAAGACTAAATGGAAGAATAATATAAGGTCGATACCATGATTTTTGGTTAAACCAAATGGTGACGACTATGGTCACTCCTAGAATCATTAAATGAGCAAGTTCGATACCCGAATTGAACGCATAGAATGAGGATATAAATCGTTGAGAAGGGATAGCGATATCTAAAAGACTATTAGAGACGTTCATTCCATGAAAAAGACCTAAACAAAAAACAAATAAAAAGCGCCATGTTTGGATACGTTTTTGAACAATATTAATAATGGCGATTAATGAAATGCTAAGCATGACGATACCCTCATTGAGGCCAGTTGGGAGGGTGATAATAGCCAATATACTGAGAGACGTAGCGATATAATGAGAGAGCGTAAATAAGAAGAATTGAATCCCGTATGTTACTATTTTCTGGGGGACGAGATAAAGGCTAACGATAAATAAAGCTGTGGGAATTCCATAGGGAATGAGTTGTGTAAATCCCAAATAAATAAAGCGATCTATAACATTTAAGAGCGGCTCTATTGTAACAGGCGTTGGGATGAGGGGTGAATGAGATCCATGTCCGTAAAGGTGCGTATTAGTGAAAAGAAGCCCCCCTACCAAAGCAAATAGACTAAAGCATTTAGGCCTAATATATTTGAATAAGTTTATAAAGAATACCAAGTTAAACCCTCCTTAAAAACACAACTAAGGGTATTATACCTTTTAATAAAGGGATTTGTTAATTGTCTGATGAGGAGATAACCAGTATGATGTCCAGAATTATTTAGGAGGATTTCCATGTCACATATCACGTCACAGATTACAGCCGTTAGGACAGAAAAAGCCGCTAAGCCACTAGGACATTATGAACAGGCGATTGTATATAATGGGATAGTCTATGTATCTGGCCAACTGCCTATTATTCCAGAACAACCTAATCATGTCATTGAGGGAATTGAAAACCAAACGAAGCAGGTGTTAGAGAACCTTAGAGCTGTCTTAGAGGCCTCTGGGAGCAACATGACTAAAGTTCTTAAGGTAACCATATTTATTGCAGATATTTCACTTTGGGCGGCAGCTAATCAGGTCTATTCGGCGTATTTTGGAGCTCATAGGCCTGCACGATCAGCCGTTCCAATAAAGGCGCTTCCTAAAAACTATCTTATAGAAATTGAAGCGATAGCTGCTCAATAGAGTATTCTTTCTAAAGAAGCCTCAACGAACTTTTGAGCAACTTATGGGACGTTACACGTTTAAGTTATGGGCGAGATTATATCTTGGATATTTAGAAATCGCTTAAAATAGGAACAATCGCCATGTCGAATCAATACAAAAGTGACGTTTGAAGGCCGGTCAAAAAGGGAAAAATAACCTTATATTAAACAGGAGTGATTATTATGCAGGCTAGACAGCTCGTTTATCATGTAAAACAGCTCGACCCTTTTTTTGAAGATATAGGCAATATTTGTACTCAACAACATGGCGAAAACCTGTTAGAGGATATTCTAAAAGAGAAAAAACAAGAGGTTCAGAGTGGGAAAATAAAAGGACTCATGTTGTTTAAGGTGAATAACCCTATAGGATTTGCTTGGGTTGATTTGGTTACCAAAAATTATGGCAATATTGTGTTACACGTTTATCAGGATGTGTATGTAGAAGAGTTGTGTAAGGCGGTCAGTCAGAAAGGGTTATTATCGGGCAACCTTGTTGAACTCATTCAATATAAGGAGATAGCGCCTTATAGAGCCGCTATGACAAAATTAAGGTTTATAGAGACACATCGCCAACGGATGGGAATGGAACTTGAAGCAGATTGGGCAAAAGAGCCTGAGATTCCCAAGAATTTAACTTTTGAACCTATAACAAAAAAAGACATTCCTGAGATAGCTGAAATTAGCTTTGAAGCGCATAAGGTAAGTAAGGATCAGCATGGGTATCCAGATCTTGCAAGTGTTCAAAGTAGAATTGCTCTTGAAGAACGTGTGTTTAGCAATATTTATGGGAACGTTATTGGAAATGCAAGCGTTCTATTAAGAGACAAGGGAAAGTTAGTTGGTTTTATTGTAAATGTAGATATCAAATGTTGGGGCTATGACCATGTTCCTTGGATATTTGATATTTCAGTAAGACCAGATTGTCATGGCAAGGGCTATGGGAAGCTGTTATTGCAATATGCGTTAGCTGTTTTATTTAAGGAGAAATACCCCGCCATAGGCTTGTCTGTAACCTGTAGTAACACGCCTGCAATTCAGTTATATGAGAAACTAGGCTTGCAATTTATTGAGGATTTCTACGAATATTTAGATAGGGACTCTTTTATTCTTCCAGAAGATTAGGCTAGCTTGATACATTAAGCACAATTTAACTATGCCATCATAATATCCATTGAATCTAAAAAGATGTTATTTGTAGTGAGTAAAAAATATATGATGCTTAAAGAAGCTTTAGCTAGCGAGGTTCTCATAGGGTATCTTGAACGTCTTTACGCAATAAATATTCTTAAGAAGGCGTTAATTTATTTTAAAATAACAAAAGCAGAGTTGGAGACCGTTTCCTATTCAGTGGAGGCTCCTCGAGTAGTAGACAAGGTGCTTTTTTGGAGAGTTTGCACTGTTATTGAACAGGGTGATCATCATAAAACGAAAACGATAAGTAAATGGTCTGAGCCTAGTCTTGTGGTTGAATAGAGATTTCTTCTCAGTGATTATCAAACAACACGACCAGATAGATGCGAGCGATTATTTGTGGTCTTTGAAAAAGATAGGTTTTATATTGAAGAGGTTGGTGATCCGGCTGGGGGTCGAACCCAGGACCCTTTGATTAAAAGTCAAATGCTCTACCAACTGAGCTACCGGATCAGCTAAAACCGTTATAATCTAGCTTAATTTTTTAAAAAAGACAAGATCTTTCTCTATGATTTCACAACATGAGGAGAACAACATAAGAATAATAAGGTGTTTTTGCCTATAAATTCACAGGATAAAAGGTCAGTAGGTATTGGGGGCAAAAGTAGCGTATCCCAATATTGCCAAAATGATGGTGCGATTGTAGACTGTACCATCATACAATTTATAAAATGATTACATAGTTTATCAATCACAGTTTGTGGACAGAATAAATAGAATTTAAACACATGAACCTAATTCCTTGTCTTGTGTCTGTTATGGTCATAGTCATGGTGAATATCCCAATATTTGGGATAGCGAATAATGTTTTGATTGAGTCAGATCTCTTTAGTATAGATGCTTTGAATGAACTTGTTGAAGTATCTGGGAACATTAATATCCGTAAAGAAGGGATTAGTATTACTGGAAATAAAGCGAGGTATACCAAATCTAAAGATGTTATTCATATAACACAGGATGTTATGTTAACAAAAGAGGGCCTCTCTATTAGGTGCAATGAGTTATTGGCTAAATGGGGAGAAAAAATGATAGTGTTATCAGGAACTATCCAATTTGAATATAAAGATTTTCAAGGACAATCTGGTCAGGCTTATATTGATTTAGATAAGAATCTCATAAGTCTCACGGGCTCACCTGAAATTAGACAATTTAAGGATAGGATAGTCGGCGAAAATATACAGTTTTATATGGATGATTTACGCATAGTTACAACCGGTAAAGCAAAAATACGTTTGTCTGAAGAGAAATTTAGACTATAATGTATGATTAAAAAGAAGCGAGCCTCACATGGAAATATCAGAAACAGCCTATGAACTAAAAAAAATTGAAGATAAAAAGTCTTCAGAAAACTATGACCTGATTGTTATTGGGGCAGGGCCATCAGGAATGTCAACAGCTCTTTGTGCAGGAAGAGCTGATCTCCGAATACTATTGATCGAGAAGGCTATTCCTGGAGGTGAAGCCTCCACCGCCTATAAAATTGATAATTATTTAGGTTTTCCAAAAGGACTTTTAGGGGAGGATTTAGGCTCCCGGATGGAACAACATTTGTCTGCGTATAATATCGAGTATGTTCGAGAAGATGTTATCGAAATCAAAAATATACATAAAAATACTAAAATAATAGTAACTGATATGGGGAATAGTTATACCACTCAATCGATTGTGTTGGCGACTGGGTTGGAGCCAAAACGATTAAATACAGATTTTGAAAAAAAATTTTTAGGAAGAGGGATTTCCTACTATGCGCGTTGTGATGCAGATTTTTACAAGGGAAAGCAGGTGGCTGTCATTGGGGGTGGAAACTGTGCTTGTTATGCAGCAGACTATTTGGCTCAGTTTGTTGATGATTTGTACTTAATTCATCGATCTGATTACATAAAGGCAGTGCGTAGCTTGCAGCAAAAAGTATTGAATAATCCTAAAATACACGTGATGTGGAATTCTGAGATAGGTGAAGTATTTGGTCTCAATAAGGTTGAAAAAATAAAGGTTATCAACATTGTTAACGATCAGCATACTTGGTTAGATGTGAAGGGGATCTTTGTCTATACAGGTAGAATTCCTTCAAATGATGTATTGCACCCCGATATTCAAACAGATGAAGAGGGTTTTATTATTACAGATGAATTTATGAGAACAAATATTCCAGGGGTCTATGCATCGGGCGATATACGATCAAAACAAGTCCGGCAGATAGCAACCGCTGTATCTGATGGTATGATAGCGGCAATAAATGTTGAACGTGATAATAATCGTGTGGGTTCAAAGTAGGAGGTGGGTGAATGAGTGGTAAACCTACCTGCGCAGTTGTACAGTTCCCAGGAAGTAATTGCGAATATGAAACAGCTCGTGCCCTTAGGGCTGTCGGCATTCAAGCAGATATTATTCGTTGGAATACACCGAATAGTATAGTTTCTCAGTACGATAGTTTTGTGCTTCCAGGAGGCTTTTCATTTCAAGATAGAGTCAGAGCAGGCGTTATTTCAGCGAAATATCCCATACTAGATGTTATTGTAGAAGCGGCTGACAGAGGGAGACCCGTTCTGGGCATCTGTAATGGATGTCAGGTTTTAGCAGAAACGGGGCTGGTTCCAAACTTAAACGGAAAAAAACAGTTATATTGTTCATTATCTAAAAATGTAAAGAAGAATAAGCCTATAGGCTTTATCTGTGATTGGGTTTATGTCAGGATTAAATTGTCTCGTAATAGTCTATTCACAAGTCAATATTCCGATAATAAGGTGATCCCTATCCCCATCAATCATGGAGAAGGCCGTTTTATATTGGGTTTTAAAGAAAAATCGTTATTATCAGAGCACACACTTATTCAGTATTGTGACAGTGAAGGTAATCTTTTGGATACTGAGACAGTAAACCCTAACGGGAGTTCCTTTAATATTGCAGGCCTTACCAATAAGGAAGGTAATGTTATGGCATTAATGCCCCATCCTGAGCGAGCAACTTTTCTGAAACAGATTCCTACTTGGCTGGATAACGAATGGGGATTAAGAAAATCTGTTATGAAAGAAGAGGGGGTATCAGCCTCTGGTCCTTGGACGCCCTTTTTTATGGGGTTAAAAAAGTACCTTATGTCGCAGCATGCGTGCGTAGAGGAATCACGAGGATGAGTAAGCTCGTATTATTTACCTATTTAAAGCAAATAGACCTTCATTGTATGTCTGCGTTAGAGGCCATAAGACAGGTTCTAGGAGTGAATTATGTTACTCAATTGCGGCGAATATTGAAATGGGAGATCAGTTTCGAGACTAATAACCAAGAGGAAAGAATACAATGGTTGGAGCAATTATTAGCGCAGTCTTACGCGATAGTTAATCCAAATAAGGAAGGTTATTATAGAGACGGTATTCCAAAGAACGAGTCAGATTCCAAAATTTATTATGTGGGCATCGAGCCAAAGTTTGAAGATAGGAATATCAAAGAAGATGTATTACCCCCGTACTTTGTATCTTCGGTTAAGGAATTAAAGAAGACGTTAGTTTGGGAAATTTCCGTAGATAGGGGTGCCGGGAATATTGATCAAAATCGATTAGAGTTGGATATTGTCAAAACAAGCTCTCGAAAAAAAGGGATTTTAGTTAACCCAATTCATGAGACCTATACATTTTTGGATGCAACGGTTATTTGTAAGCAATAGAGGCTATTGTGGACGTTAGCATTATCCTGGTTAATTATAATGGCGCGTCAGTTATTTGCCCTTGCTTAGACTCTATTCTTAATAGCAAGGTAGAGTATGCTTATGAGATTATCGTCATAGACAATGCATCTGTGGATAATTCATTAGTCGTGTTAACGCCTTATGAACGACATATTTACATGATAAAAAATCGTGAAAATGTAGGGTTTTCAAAGGCAAATAATCAAGGGTTAGCCATTGCTAAAGGCAAATGTGTCTTTTTACTAAACAATGATACGCTTCTTTTTGAAGATACCCTTCAACAACTAATGGTGTATTATAACGACCATTCAGAGGTGGGCGCAATAGGTCCTAAATTATTGAATCACGATCAATCAATACAACGGCAAGGCGGATTATTAGGTCGGTGGCAATACGGAAATAAAGTGAAGCAAGTCAAGTTTTTAGTTGGTGCAGCCTTACTATGTGAACGCGACTTTTTGAAAAATATAGGCGGGTTTGATGAAAACTTTTTTTTCTATAATGAAGATATCGATCTATGCTGGAGAATAAAAAACGCTGGGCGAAAACTTATTTATTACCCAGTGGCAAAATTAATTCATTTAGGGGGTACTGCTACACAAACTAGAAAAGCACCGTCTATTATAGAAGGATATCGTGGCGGCTTATATTTGTGCTACAAACATTATCCTAGATATATTTTTCATGCCTACCGAATAGTCCTTCTTTTTGATGTGATACCAAGAATATGTTGGTATGGGCTGAGATCTTTTTTCAACCCAAAGATGAGAACAATTCTAAAAGCATACATTGATATTTTTAAAATCAATGTATCTCAATCTATATTTTATAAGAAGCATTTAACATAATGTTAGTACAGTTATTTATTGGAATAGCGTTACTTGCAACAGTATCTATAGGAACGCCCTACCATGTCCCTTCTCACCTTTTGGCTGAAGTCATTAAGACAGAAAGGGCTTATTCTGAGGATCAGAACTCGGACAAGGCTAAGTTTGAGTTAGCAATGGCGTATGGATATACGGGGAATATCTTAGAAGGGTGGAAACTATTAAAAACGATAGATAAAGGGTATGCAGAGGTGGTTGTTAAAAACTATTACAAAAAGCAAATAGACGATCCTAATAATTGGAAACACTCGTTTAAATTGGCCTTCGGTTATTACTTTATTGGGGATAAGACGTTAGCGTTGGAGGCCTTCAATCATGTACTCGAACTTAATCCTAAACAAGTATGGACAATGGGCTTTATAGCACTTATTGAGGGAGAAGAGGGGGATACAGATAGTGCATTAGAGTGGTGTCGTCGTGCCCTTAAGATAGAACCAAATGCGACAGCTATTCATTTGTTGGCAGCAGAAGGATATCGACGAAAAAATGACTATCTTTCGGCGATTAGTCACGTATTAACATTTGGAAGACTATCGGCTCAGGAAGGTGTGAGGCTTCCAAAATGAAGAGTCTTTGGAAACGACGCCTCATTCAGGGTTTTGTAGGTAGTGGCCTTTTAATAACGATTTTCGCGTCTTTTTTTGAATTGAGATTACCTATACAGCCCTCCAGTGAGTCCCTAGAAGCAGACTTTTCTTTTGAGGGGGTTAATATTTCCTTTTATGAGAATGAAGAGTTGGCCTGGCAGCTCGAATCAGAGTCAGCTAAGATATATAGAGATGAAGGGTATTCACGGTTTGAAGAGGTTAATGCAAGGTTTCGGAAGAATTATGATTTTACCGTAGGTATCAGAGCGGAGTCAGCTAAGATACTGTTAACTAATGGTAATATCAGTTTTTTTACTGTGACAGCTAATTTCATTATAAAGAATGAGCCTGTGCAAATAATTGCTAATGAGCTTGAGTGGCATTCAGAAGAGAAAGCGTTTTTAGGTTATAAAGATATTAGATTAACGTCAGAATATGGTAATATGTCGGGAGAAAAACTTAAGATGTCGGTCCCAATGAAAAATTTTGTGCTTTATCAGCATGGGAAGGCACAAATATCGGTGGATAATGTCACTAACCCTTAAATCTTATCTTGTATCACAAAGTCGCTATTCAAGTCGTGAAATTTTAACGCTATTAAAGGCGGGTAAAATTACGATTAATGGTAAACGAACTGATAAGTTAATGCAGTTAATCCATGCTAAACGTGACCATGTTTGTGTTGATGGAAATCGAATAATAGGATCGGGAGAGCTATTCTATTTTAAATTCTTTAAACCGAAGAATATGATAAGTACTCTTCAGGATAGCCGAGGAAGACAAGATTTAAGCAACATAAGACAACAAATGCATTCCACTGTTTTTCCAGTAGGACGGTTAGATCGCCAATCAACAGGCTTATTATTATTTACGAATGACGGCGAGTTAGCTAACCGTATTTTACATCCTAAATATGAATTATCAAAGACATATCGTGTTTCTTTGGAAAGTACGATCACCGGTGCTGATATCAAGCGATTAGAAGACGGGTTTATATTAGAAGATGGGCCAGTACAGTTTACTCAGGTATATCTAGTCGATAAAAACATCGTAAGTGTTACCCTGTATGAAGGGCGAAATCGAATTGTCAGACGAAGTTTTGCCTATTTGGGATATACCGTGAAGGGATTAAAACGGGTATCTATAGGCCCAATAGAATTGGGCGCACTCGCGTTAGGGAAATGGCAAAAAATGACGCCAAGGGAGTTACGGGCGTTAAAAAAGGATCTAAAGCTATAAATGAGCGTGTTTGTAGCTCATTAATTATGAAAAAATAATTGCTTTAAATGCTGAAACTGACGATGAACGAGATTATTTCGTTGATGGATATTTTTGAGATAGCCCTTATCTATTTAAAAAATGGGGAGGTGGGTATTGCTAGAAGCCAGATTGGCCTGTCGCGAAAGAAGAAAAAATATATGGATTCAAAAAGAAGGTCAAAACTCAAAAAAATGAAAGACAAAGATAGTTAATGTGATCAGGTTTCTGTCAAGATCGATCCCAAAAGGCTCAAACAGACAGAGAGATTCCTCGGGAGTTAGGCTTCTACTATAAAAGAAGAGGTGAATAGAGACAAGTCAATTGTTTTTCATGATGAACCATTGCTTTAATGACTAACAGAGATGGTACCTCTCAGTTAGTAGCGCGTTAGATTGAGTTCCCATATTTCGCGAGAGTCCCGTCACATCTAGGCTCAAAATAACGGCTGAGTTGGCACCTTGTTTCGCCATTTCTTCTTGTGTTGGTTTTAACTAAGTAGACCTTGTCACACGTGAAGCTCTAGAGACAGATGAAGTTCCTGACCTGATTTAGTACAGATTGTGTCTTTAATAACGAATCTTTAAGTTGATAAAAAGAACGGTCTAACTTTTTTAGTAATTAATCAGGTTAATCAAAGATGGAATTGTAAGACCAATATGATTTCTCTGTGCTCGATTCGTGTGTACCTAACAATACTCCAAACTTGCAGTTTATTTGAACTCACGCTGAAAAACGTCAATTCACTAACGCTGCGTTACGAAGTCCAGTATTGTCAAAACCGCAATGATTCAGCGTTTGTTGAATTGACAGAGGTCTATTGTTTATATATCCTTTCATGGAATAAAAGATTTTATTCATTCGGTAGGGAACCGCCTCGACATGTTTTTGAGATAGATTAAAGGGTCTACTAGAACGATACTTACTATCATTCAGGTTATTTTTGGGCAGGTTTTCTATAAATTATGGCGGCGTAGCTCAGTTGGTCAGAGCACACGGTTCATACCCGTGTTGTCACTGGTTCAAATCCAGTCGCCGCTACCAAAGAAGGTAAATGATGAAGCGTTTTCGATTAATAATTGTTGTCACATTAATTTTTGTTATTAGTACATTGGCAAAGGCCCTATCCCAATATTACCCAGATATATTATGGTTTGAATCCTTGAATCTTCAAGACGTATGGTGGCGTTCTTTTACAGGCCAAGCAACCGTATTTATTGGCGTATTTAGCATCGCCTTTATTTGGTTCTTTTTAAATATCCTCATTGCCAAATATATTTCGTCATCAACACCAAAAACAGATAACAAGACGGCCTTTTTTGAACATTTAAAAAATCAGATGGGAAATACCGAAGCCTACGACATGATCATGGCTTTGCCTAAAAAATTAAATAACATGATGGTTTTTGTAGGTGCCGTTCTTGTGTCATTATTGATGGCCTACAAGGCAAAGGCCTTTTGGCATATTATCTATTCGTTTATCAATCAAGTTCAGTTTCATGTTAAGGACCCTCTTTTTGGAAAGGATATCTCATTTTATGTTTTCTCTCTCCCACTATTGAGTCTTTTGTATAAATGGGCTTATTTTTTGATCTTTTTGACGATAGCGATAACGATTTGGATATATTTATCCCATAACTTACTAAAAAGTATTATTAGTAAGACATCTATTCGTTCCAGAGCAAAGATACATGTCTTTATTCTATTAGGGTTATTTGTGTTGGTGCTTGCCTTCGGAAAATGGATTAGTATTTTTGAAGTCCTTTTTTCAAGCAGAGGGGTTGTTTTTGGAGCGGGTTTTTCCGAAGTTTATGCGCAATTACCTGTGTATAAGGGGTTGTTATGGCTATTGATAGCCGAAGCCATACTATTGTTTATTTGGGCATTTCGATCGGGGATACTTGTCCCAGGCTTATTCTTTATTTTAATTATAGGGTTAACAGTTCTAGGTCAGATTGCTCCTAACATGGTACAGAGATATGTGGTAAGCCTTAACGAGTTTGAAAAAGAAGAGTCGTTCATTAAGGATAATATTAACTATTCACGACAGGCATATGGCTTAGATAATGTCATAGAAAAGGAATTTCCTGTATCTGATGCATTAACACGTCGGGATATTCAGAAAAATAAACTGACGGTAGATAATATTCGATTATGGGAACCAGGGCCATTAAAAAGTACGTTAAGTCAGTTACAGGAAATACGACCCTATTATGAATTTTCGAATGTGGATGTGGATAGATATGTCATAGATGGTTCGTTACAGCAAGTGATGCTCTCTCCCAGAGAGTTGGACGTGACTCAACTTGATCCTAAGGCTAGAACTTGGCAAAATCAACATTTTGTCTATACCCATGGATATGGCATTTGTATGACACCTGTTAATCGTGTCACTAGCAAAGGCCTTCCTCTCTACATTCTGAAAGACATCCCCCCTGTTTCTGATACAAATTTACAAGTGAGTCGACCAGAAATCTATTTCGGGGAAAATACAAAAGATTATGTAATTGTTAATTCCTCGCAAAAAGAGTTTGACTATCCTAGTGGTGATAAAAATGAATACACGCATTATAAAGGCAACGGTGGTGTTCGTTTAAATTCTCTGATTAAACGAGCCATTTTTTCGTATAGATATTCAAAAATTAATCTATTGTTAACACCGTTGATTAATCAGGACAGTCGAATACTCTTTGATCGTGATATTATGACAATGGTTAAGAAAATAGCACCTTTTCTCGTTTATGATCATGATCCATATATTACTCTTACAGATAGAGGGCGGCTTGTATGGATTTTAGATGCCTACACACTTTCAGATAAATATCCTTATTCAGAACCCTTTAATAATCGATTTAACTATATTAAAAATGCGGTAAAAGTAACCATAGATGCGTATTCTGGAGAGGTTCAGTTCTATATGGCGGATAATAAGGACCCCATTATTTTGACGTACAATAAAATCTACCCAACTTTGTTTCAGTCAATGGATGATATGCCTGTAGATATTAGAAGTCATGTCCGTTATCCAAAAGGCTTGTTTGGGATTCAATCACGGATGTATGCAACTTATCATATGACCGATCCTCAGGTTTTTTTGAACCGGGAAGATGTATGGGGGATTCCTCAAAAGGGAGACCAACAGAGTAATCCTAAATTAAGAGATTCTTTTTATATGGTTACTAAAATACCAGGTGATAAGCATGAGTCTTTTGTATTGATGTTGCCTTTTACGCCAAAGAATAAAAATAATATGATCGCTTGGATGGGGGCAAAATGTGATGCTGATGAGTATGGACAACTTCACGTATTTAATTTTCCAAAGAAACGAACAGTATATGGCCCGACTCAAATTGAATCTAGAATTGATCAGGATACAGACATCTCTCAAAAATTAACACTATGGGATCAGTCAGGTTCAAGCGTCATCCGAGGCGAATTAATGGTCCTTCCGATAGAAGAATCCTTGATATATGTACAGCCTATTTATTTACAGGCAACACAAAGTAAATTACCTGAATTAAAAAGGGTTATTATTGCCTATGAAGAAACTATTATTATGAGGAACACGCTTGAAGAAGCCTTTGAAGAGATATTTTTAGATTTACCTAGTAATGTTGAAGATAATGCGCTATTGAAAAAAACAGTGATACTTCAGCCAAATAACAACGCATCGTTGGGGACATCTATTCAAAAATTGGTTAATGAGTACGAGTTGTTTAAGAAGAGTGCTGAAAATAAAGATTGGGTACAATTTGGACAAAGGTTAAATCATATTGATAAAATAATAAAAGAAATAGTAAAATACGACAAATTATAGCGACTAAGAATTACTCAGGAGGGGCCTCATGCCTAATTATGATTATAAATGCAAGAAGTGTGATTATCGTTTCCAACAATTTCAAAGTATGACAGACAAGGTTTTGTCGAACTGTCCTTCTTGTAAGAAAAAAGCCCTTATTAGGTTAATTGGTAAAGGTGTGTATATTAATTTTACAGGCTCAGGATTTTACGTGACCGACAGTTGCGAAGACAGAGTTAAGAAGAAGGCTGATAAATAAAGATTTAATTAAGGCTGACGTTTACCTTTAGAGTAATTTCATAAAACTCTAAAATAACTGAAAAGGAATTACTTTTGCGGAATATTTGTGTGATATCTTCGGATGATGTATTATTTTGTTCTTGGTTTTCCCCAGACATACGCAACCCCCATTATTATAGTTATACCCATTTTTTGAAGTGATTAAACATTGAAAAAAAGACGTGAATTATATTTTATAGAGCCAGTTAGTATTGCTAAGCATATATCGTTTACACTGTTTATTATCACCGGGCTTCTGATAATACCTCTAGAAATTATTGAGATTAAAACCATAATAATTGAAAAAAGGGTGTCAATAACACCATTACTATTGTTAAGTTTATTACTTATTCATCCAATTATTGGATATATATTAACCATTATCAGTTGCAACTGTTATAATCTTGTTTCAAAAAAAATAGGCGGAATTGAATATGAGAGTCGTTAAACAAAACCTTATTCAATAACTTAGTTAGATTTAGCTATAAGTTTAGTTTAGAGGTATTCAAACTGGCATAGCAACATATGTTATAATAGATTCATAATCCAACTGTCCCTAAATATTAATATTTTAACGAGTGAGCTAAGATACCATGATTAAAATAGGACAATAATGGGTAACTAAAGACAATACAGGGATATTATGTTTAAAAGGAGATCTAATGAAAGAACGTATAGCTATTATTGATGGGATTAGAACTCCACTCACAAAAGCTGGAGATATTCTTAAATCAGTTTCTGCTGATGGTCTAGGCGTAACCGTCGTTAAAGAGGTGCTAGCACGAACTGAAATCGCGCCAAAACAAATTGATGAAGTAGTTATTGGAAATGTTGCTCAGCCGGCTAATGCAGCCAATATAGCGCGTGTTATTGCAGTTAAAGCAGGAATTCCTATTGCAACACCTGCAATGACTGTTCATCGTAATTGTGCGTCTGGTTTCGAGGCTATTACAACCTCTGCTACTAAGCTTTTAGCAAATCAGGCCAATGTTATTGTGGCTGGAGGAACGGAGTCCATGTCGAATATCCCTCTTCTATATAATGCAAAAATGACATCTTTTTTTGAAAGTTTGATGAAGTCTAAGACCCTTTCTCAGCGTTTAAAAACATTATTAACATTTAGATTATCTCATTTAAAGCCAGTGATAGGTGTTTTGGAGGGACTGACGGACCCAACCTGTGGCCTAATTATGGGGTTAACTGCTGAAAACTTATCTAGGGAGTTTAAAATAGGACGAGAAGAACAGGATCAATATGCCTTAAATAGTCATCAGAAGGCCGTTTCAGCTATGGAAAATCAGATATTAGCAGAAGAAATAGTTCCTATCCCTATCCCTCCAAGATACCAATCAGTACAAGAAGTAGATGTTGGGCCTAGAAAATCTCAAAGTTTGCAATCATTAGCTAAATTAAGGCCCTATTTTGATAGAAAAAATGGTACCGTAACAGTCGGGAATGCCTGTCCGTTAACCGACGGTGCAGCTGCTGTTCTATTAATGCGTGAATCCCAGGCAAAAGCAGAAGGTTATAAACCATTGGGATATCTTCGCGATTTTGCTTATGCAGGCTTAGATCCTCATAGAATGGGCTTAGGACCAGTTTATGCCACATCAAAATTATTACAGAGGGTTGGCATGACTATGGCAGAGTTCGATTTGGTTGAGCTAAATGAGGCGTTTGACGCTCAGGCAATCGCAT
>CAZIOF010000259.1:0-3324 GCA_964540745.1 uncultured Candidatus Marinamargulisbacteria bacterium | reverse complement strand
GTAGCCATTATGTGGATAAAGATGATACGGTGACTGTCTTTACGATTGATCCCCGGTTGGAAGAAACTATGATTAATTCAGTACATCAATCCGAATATGGATCCTTTTTAGCTTTGGATCCTCAGATTGGCGAAAAAGTTTTAGCCCAGGTTGGTGAACATATGAATAATTTTAGGAAGATGGATAAATTGCCAGTATCCTTATGTTCGCCTCGGTTGCGTGTTCACTTTAAGAAATTTACAGAACGTAACTATGCGAGCCTGGCGGTTCTGTCCTATAACGAGATAGTATCTTCTGTTAAAGTTCAGTCTATCGGTATTATTAATACAGACGACGTTTAAAACAACTAAAAAGGTGGTACTTCTTAGCGTATGAGTAAGAAAAAATCGTTTTATGAGAAGAAAGTATCTCAAAGTGAATACCGTGGCGCGAATAAGGCCCGGTCATCGGATACTAAAGAAACTCGGCAATTAGATGTTGCCTTAAATGAGTTGGTCTTGAATAAAGAACAGCTCAAAGCAGAGTTGCGTAATAAAATTCGATTTGAAATGGATCGTGTTATTGAAAAATGGTTACCTGAAGAACGGCATAGTGCTGTTCGCAAAGAACCCTTTTTAGTCAAACTGTATAAGACGTTAGGAATATAATGCCGAAACCTTCTCCTATTGAAAAAATTTGGAGTGGTATTGGGCCTAAAGTTCTTAATGCTATTAAGGTATTCTTGCTTCAAAATCATATCAATGAGATTATCCTCCATTTTAATCCTCGTCTTGAGTATGTGATCCATCGTTATGCTAAAGTTTTACCTAAATATGTGGCCGAAAGTGAGTTAGATGATCTTCGGACGGTTGCCCAACTAGAACTTATAGAGTCTTTGAAGGTTTGGGATCCGGATAAAAGTGATGAAATATGGCCTTTAGCTCAAACACGGATTATTGGGGCGATGAAAGATCATATTCGTTATATTACGAAGACTGATCCGTCTCGATTTTATGATTGGATTACTGATGCAGCCTATGTCTTTATGGTGATTAACAATCGGGCAGATTTTGAACATCAGATTGAGACGGGCGTTCAATTAAACCAGGCCATGAAGGCCTTGTCCTATCGTGAAAAAACGATAGTTATTTCTCATACCAAGGATGACCAAACCTTTAAGACCATAGGAGATCGCTTAGGGATTTCAGAGTCTCAAATTTCACGGATTTATAAAAAGGCAATTGAAAAAATTAAGAAGGAATTAGATTCATCGGCTACTGGATAACCCTTACGGCTTTTTGAAGAGCCCTGTAAAGGTGGTTATATAGTATTACTGTTCAACTTTAGTTCATATATTATGAATTTTGGTTGCTGTTGTCGTTACTGTCTGATGAGGATAGTCTACATAGTGCTTATAAGGTCAGTATTTGTTCCAATTGCTGTGGAATCACTTTTCTTTGTAACCTCAAATTAGAAAAATATACTTGTCGCCTTTGTGCAATGAGTGTTTTGTGGGTGCACTCAATGTTGCCTGTCTAGCTCTATTTATCGTCTGTAGTAACTTTGGGGGCCTTTTATTGCTTTTAGTAACCTCTAAAAAGGAGATTAGAGTAGCAGGATCTATTAAATCTTTTGCTTCTTGAATCCAGGTAGAGACCTAATGCGTCAAGTCCTTCTTTATTTGTTTTGTATATTTTTTGTTGCTCTTTTTTATCTTTGCCTTATGTTGTTTGTACTCAATCTCATGTTGTCTTTGTCTTATTTTCTGTTGTGATAATCTCTGAAGATTATTATAGTTTTTGTTATTGGTGCTGCATCTCAAAATAATGCTACCTTCTACTTTATTTGTTATATTCCTCTAAATTCTAAATAGTTATTGAAAAGGTATCTTTTGGGTTTTATTTTAATCGGTTGACTTATAGATGATCTGTTGATTTTGGGGGCCATAGGCGGTGAGTGAATATGTTTGTGAACCTGGGGCGGATGAATAGTGTATGGCGCCAGAGAGTTCGTTCCTTGAATATGGGGCATGTGTAAAGGGGTTTTTCGGGATTGAGTTGAGTTGCTTTGCTGAGATTAAGGGTTGTGCTAGTTCATAGAGTTGTAATTGGGTTCCTTCTGGATAATGGCCTTCGCTCAGGTAATAGGATTCCAAGGCAAGCTGTATGGTATGACAATGATTTTTGATAACGCTTTGTTTGGCCTTATGTTGTAACGTGGAAAAATTGGGTACCATGAGGCTTGTTAACAATCCAATAATGGAGAGGGTTATAATCAATTCTATGAGTGAAAAGCCTTTTTGAGTGGTGGACATACGGTCTCCTTTCATAAATCGTTGTGTATGGGATACAGTCTTTTATGTATGAATTATGTGTTTTTATGGTGTTGTTTTATCTTATAATGGGAATGCGTCTAGCTAACTGTTTAGGGGATTAAGGTTTTACTTTACGAAAAACAATGTTTAATTGTCAATGGGTAGTAATAAGCTTGTACTACTCAAAATGGGTATGAATAGGATATAGATCAGTCCACCTAGTCCAAGTGTTAGTAAAAGAAGAAAATATGGTGGAATGCGATTTAGTTGAGTATCTAGTTGGTCTTTCATTTCTTTCTGGATAAGGGGATGTAATGTGCTTATAGTTGTTTTGATTGGGGATCCGATAGGGATACTATCTATTATGTCTTGTATGGGGGGTGATGGCTTAAAGGTCTTGCAGAAACTGGCTTGGAAGTCACCTGTTTCATGACAGGCTTCTTTTAATTCAGTGAGCTCTTTATATAGAGGGAAATGGTTTGGGAAGTTTAGATTGTTAAGGGCCATTTTTAAACTCAATCCAGTGATTAATTGTAGATCAAGTAACCATAAAATATCAGACATGGTTGTTGGGAATATGAGGCTATATAGCCATGGTTTAAGGTATGTTTTGTAAAGGATGCTTCCTGCCCAAGTTATGAGAAGTCCACTCCCTATGCTCAGATAGATATGGGATGTGAGAGAGTGTGTGATAGTTGTGATGAGGGTCATAAAGGTAGGCGGAGTGATACCCATGTCGGTATAGAGTTGTCCGTAGTTTGGGATGAGGACGACGATCATTAAGAGTGTACTGATTAGTGTTTAGATGCCTATAAAGAGGGGGTATTGGCACTTTTTTATGATGGCTATTAGGGTGATATATTTGTCTGTGTAATAGGATTCTAAGTGGGCTAGGAACAGGTCTATTTTATTAGCAGATTGGTGGGGATCGAACATGATAGGACAAAACTCTGGTGCGAGTTGATAGAGACTATAGGGGAGGCTATAGCCCTTGTTCATGTATTCTGTGAGTTGTGTTATATAATGACGAC
>CAZIOF010000258.1:0-11264 GCA_964540745.1 uncultured Candidatus Marinamargulisbacteria bacterium | reverse complement strand
AGTGAAATATTAGTATTATTAGCAGGAAAGAAGATGTTTTAATAGCTCGAAATATCCTACATATAAAAGATATGGTAATTTGACTTGGTGTATATCTGTAGTAAAATAGCACAATTGAAGTGAAAGCCCTAACGTTATTATTAGGGTAATTCACATAAGATATTAACAAACATGGAGGGTAATAAATGAGTGTATTAGTTGGCAGGCAAGCACCTGAGTTTGATTGTAAAGCCGTTATTAACGGAGGCGAGGTTGTGGACTCGTACAAATTGTCGGAGTTAAAGGGAAAGTATGTCATTCTTTTCTTTTATCCATTAGATTTTACATTTGTATGTCCGACAGAGTTGCATGGGTTTCAAGAAAAGCTACCAGAGTTTGAATCTAGAAACACCCAAGTCATCGGATGTTCAGTAGATTCTTGGTTTAGCCACTCTGCTTGGTTAAAGACTCCAAAAAATAAAGGTGGCATCCATGGTGTTACCTATCCGCTGTTATCAGACTTTAACAAAACAGTCTCACGCGACTATGATGTGCTAAAAGAGGATTTAGGGGCGTCTTATCGGGGCTTGTTTTTGATCGATAAAGAGGGGATCGTTCGTCATCAAGTGGTTAATGACCTTCCTTTAGGGCGAAACATAGATGAAGCCATTAGGTTGCTTGATGCGCTTCAATTTACAGAAGAATTTGGAGAGGTGTGTCCTGCTAATTGGTCAAAGGGAGAAGCGTCAATGGCGCCTAATCAAGAAGGGTTAGAGGTTTATTTTTCGAGTAGATAAATAGCCGCTTAAAAGGGTATAATATACCTGCTTCAATATCTAAAATCTAAGGAGAAATATTATGACATATAACTTGCCAGCATTACCCTATGAGTATGACGCGTTAGCTCCCCATATCGACGAAACAACCATGAAAATTCATCATGGAAAACACCATCAAGGGTACGTTAATAATCTAAATAATGCTATTGAGGGCACTACTTTAGGTCAGAAAAGTGTAGAAGATCTTATCTCCAATTTGGACGAAGTTCCTGAGAATTGTCGAAATGCTGTTCGAAATAATGGGGGCGGCCATGCCAACCATTCTTTATTTTGGTCAATCTTAAGTCCTAATGGAGGCGGCGAGCCTCAAGGAGAGTTACGTGATGTGATCGACCAAAAATATGGTAATTTCGAAGCATTTAAAGACGCCTTTTCTGCTGCAGCCAAAACACGATTTGGTAGTGGCTGGGCCTGGTTGTGTGTAAAAGAAGATGGCGAGATATGTGTATGCTCTACCCCTAATCAAGATAATCCTCGGATGAAAGGGGTAGCAGAGTGTCCTGGGACGCCTATTTTAGGTTTAGATGTGTGGGAGCATGCCTATTATTTAAATTATCAGAATCGACGTCCTGATTATGTCGCAGCTTTTTGGAATCTTGTAAATTGGGAGCAGGTGGCACTTAATCTGCAACAAGTTCGTCAGCGTACAACGACGACTTAAACCAAAAGCGTTAATTTAAACAGCCCTTCCATAGACACTTATTAATAGGTGGCTTGGAAGGGTTTTTTGTCGACAAAGTCATGAAACTTGTCTAAAATGTGTCGAGATAATCATCGTTCAATTTAAGAAAATCATCTATCTATCACTTGTATTGTCTTTATGTCAGAAAGAGCATGAAGGTAAATACGTCTATAAGAGTGTAAGAAATATACGTTTAGGACAATTAAATTATGGGACAACAACCAGTTCATTCGTTTTATATTCCAGTAATGGGAACCGCATTTACTATTGATACCCCTGTCAAAGTGGCTAAATACGGTATTAGTTCAGTAGTCTCTATTGGGGATGATACACTTTGTGAACAAATGCGAGAGACCTATAGCAATAAATATAAGCGGCTCTATACCGCTATCACTAAAGAGGATCCGTTATATCGCTCAAAGCGAATTACCGCATACCTAGACTTGCTTCATGATATCGTTCAACAAGAGTTTAAGAGTGTACAGAGTGAGTCCTTCGAAGATGGCGCCAATATTCAAAAGTACTTTGATCTTTTAGACGATAACTCGTCACTAAAAAGACGATATGATGAGATGTTAAAGACTGAGGATGATACTAAAAAAAGGGTTCTTCAAGATGAATTACGACAAGACATGTGTCCAGGTGAGATAGATGTCAATATTATGACTAAATTAGATCGACAGCATTTTATTAAAGGGGAACCCCTACCAGATGAGTTTTGTGATGCATTAACAGCATTTAAAGGGTTTGCCGATAGTAAATTAACCTCATCTATTGTTTTCTCTGCAGGATTCAATCGACGGTTGTTTGCCTATATCGAAAAATTCTCAGATTTCTTTCCAGATAAAATGGGGCACTTAAAAAAGAAAATTATTTTAAAAGTATCTGATTTTCGATCATCTTTAACACAAGGTCGGTTTTTGGCCAAAAAAGGCATTTGGGTATCCGAACATCGTATTGAATCAGGTCTAAATTGTGGCGGACATGCCTTTGGCCAAGGCGGAAATCTATTAGGTCCAATTCTTCAGGACTTTAAAGATAAAAGGGAGTCCCTTTTTGATGAGTTAAAGGAGATTTGCAACAAGGTTTTAGAGTCAAAGTCGTTTCCAACCTTTCCTAAGCGCCCTTTATCTAAGATAACTGTTCAGGGAGGAATTGGGAAAGCGCAGGAGCAGGCCAATCTACTCAATCATTTTAAAGTGGATGCTACCGGTTGGGCATCACCCTTTTTATTGGTTCCTGAAGTGACAACTATCGATAGTGAGACGAGACAATTATTATGTAAAGCGGGAGAAGATGATTTCTATTTGAGTGAGGTATCTCCATTAGGGGTCCCCTTTAATAAAGTACGTGATACGTTTAGTGACCAACAACGAACAGAACGAATTGAAGCGGGAAAACCAGGAAGTCCTTGTCCGAAGGGCTTTTTAGTGTCGAATACTGAATTTACACGTGTGCCCATATGCACGGCATCTGTAACCTACCAAAAGCGTAAAATTGAACAATTAAGAGGGCTAGGGTTGCCAAAAGCCTTATTTCAATCTGAATATGATAACGTGACAGAAAAAACCTGTCTATGCGAGGATTTAGCAGCTGGGGCGTTGATTGAGTACGATGTTGATTATAAATTCCCTAAGAAAACAACTGTTTGTCCAGGGCCCAATTTGGCCTATTTTTCAAAGATAAGTTCTGTTTCTGAAATGGTTGGGCATATCTATGGTCGGATTAATTTGTTGAATTCAACAAAACGGTCGAATATGTTTTTAAATGAATTCAATATGTATATTAATTTTTTTGAAAAAGAAATAAAACAGTGTATCGAGACTATAACTGAGTCAGAAAAGCGGTCGCTTCTCAAATTTAAAGATAATTTGATAAATGGCATTATTTTTTATAAGCGTATGATTACGGATATGCCAAATATCACTGATCAATATAGAAAAGAAGCATTCTCTGATTTACAACAGTTTAAAGTGAACATAGATAGTATTATTGAACAATACGCCACAATACTTGTTCCTAACACGTAATCTAGTCGTTGAATCTTTAAATAAGCGGCCATTGTATTTTCATGTTTAATATATGTTGTTTTCTTGTAGTGATTATATCCTTTCCTATTGATCGTTGTTTAACGAATATCGAATTACGACCTCCTATAATAAGTTAAAGAAATAGACCTATCCCATTGGATTATATAGAGGGGTGGCTATATAATGACGTAAAATAATTGATAAGGACTTCTAACTCATGAAAATAACAATTGCAATGTCAGTTCAAAGTGTGTCTTAGTCATTCATTGGCATTTTGTCAGATACGTTTCCCTTGGTTGGTGGAGTTGGAGGTTGTATGCTGGGCTCTTATTGTATGTATTCGCTTACAACATACATAAGTCCAGAACGTAGATATATTCGGGAATCTAGATAATGGACAGTCAAGAACGTTGGGCCCTCTCCAGGTATCACCAGATCTTGTTCATGCCTCTGCTATTCAAAACAAGATACTTGGTTATTCGATTAACATGATGATAGGGGCCCTGGGGGGGCTCATCGCAGGTACTGAAGCAGGGGAAAGATGTCGCATCGTGATAGACGAGTATATCCAGAACACACATCAAGACTAAAGCTCTGTCCATGAAATTTTATTCTAATACGTTATAACTAGAAAAGAGATAAGTACTACTGGATTGACTTGAATTCTAATGCCTTTTCTTCCAGCCCTTGTTTAAGACCCTCTTCAGGCGTGAGACCTTGCCTTTCGGCATACTCTCGAACATCCTGAGTAATTTTCATAGAACAGAAATGAGGGCCACACATGGAGCAGAACTTAGCATGTTTAGCACCATCATGGGGTAACGTTTCATCATGCATGGAACGGGCACGTTGAGGATCTAAGGATAAATTGAATTGGTCATTCCATCGGAATTCAAATCGAGCTTTAGATAGGGCGTTGTCACGTTCTTGGGCTAAAGGGTGCCCCTTGGCAAGGTCAGCGGCATGTGCAGCTATCTTGTAGGTAATAATACCTTCTTTAACATCATCTTTAGTTGGCAAACCCAGGTGTTCTTTAGGGGTCACATAACAAAGCATAGCAGTTCCATACCATCCAATCATGGCAGCACCAATACCTGACGTAATATGATCATAGACAGGGGCAATATCCGTAGTAAGTGGCCCCAAAGTAAAAAAAGGGGCTTCGTTACAAATCGCAAGTTGTTTGTCCATATTCTCTTTAATCAGATGCATAGGAACATGGCCAGGCCCTTCAATCATGGTTTGGATATCATGTTTCCAGGCAATTTGGGTTAACTCTCCGAGTGTCTCTAGCTCTCCAAATTGAGCCTCATCATTGGCGTCAGCAATACTACCTGGTCGCAAGCCATCGCCTAACCTAAAGGAGACATCGTATCTTTTCATAATATCGCATATTTCTTCAAAATGTGTGTATAGAAAATTCTCTTTATAATGAGAGAGGCACCATTTAGCCATAATAGACCCACCACGCGAGACGATCCCTGTTAGTCGATTCGCTGTAAGCGGCACATATTTAAGGAGTACTCCCGCATGAATTGTAAAATAATCTACCCCTTGTTCGGCCTGTTCTATAAGAGTGTCTTTAAATAAGTCCCAGGTGAGTTCTTCTGCTTTTCCGTTAACTTTTTCTAATGCTTGATAAATAGGGACTGTTCCAATGGGAACAGGTGAATTTCGTAGTATCCATTCGCGTGTTTCATGAATATTTTGGCCAGTGGATAAATCCATAACGGTATCGCCACCCCAACGTATCGCCCAACTCATCTTTTCAACTTCCTCCGAAATACTAGAGGAAAGAAGAGAATTACCAATATTTGCATTTATTTTAACAAGAAAATTGCGACCTATAATCATTGGTTCAACTTCAGGATGGTTAATATTGGCGGGAATGATGGCACGGCCACTGGCAACTTCCTTCCGGACAAAATCTTCAGAACAATGTTCCCGTAAGGCAACGTACGACATTTCTTCTGTAATAATCCCTTTTTTTGCATAATGCATTTGTGAAACATTATGTCCTGTTTTTGCTTTTAAAAAAGTTTGCTGGTTTGGAAAGCGAGAATCTATAAGTGAGGGGTCATTCAGGCGATGTTGCTGGTATTCAGATTCAGAGGTGTTATAGTCTATTACATTTCCCCGTTTAGTGATCCAATTAAGTCGTGTGTTACGACTTAAACCTTGCATAATATCAACGTGACTATCGGGTGCTGTATAAGGACCAGATGTATCATAGACGTTTACAGAACCATTAGGGGCTTCTAACGTGATTTCTTGGTAGGGTACCTTTATAGAGTGATTAGTGGGGTGATTGTGGTATCGTTTACATGTATTTGGAGGTAAATCATAGTGGCTGATAGCTTGCTTAATAGATGGAATAGTATTGAATTGTTTCTTTTTCATAATGATTACTTTCTATGTTGAATAACTGGACCATGTTTCCAACGTGGTAGATTCTTTTCATACGCAATAAGACCTAAAATATGGCCAGATAGTGGGATAGTTGTAAATTGGAATGCAATTATAACTAAAACCTTGATTCCCGTTCTGTCCCAACCTAAATAGAGTATAGTGGCTACTAATAGGAAAATAATGCCTAATGTCATTGCCTTAGTCAAGGCATGTGCTCTACAAAAGACATCTGGAAATCGAATGATCCCTAAATTTCCACAAAATAATAAAAGTAAGCCTAGTAAAAGGCTAACAATAACACCAATATTCACTAACATAGTTAGGTCTTTTCTCCTTTTTCAATTGGATATGTTTTATGTAAATAATAAACGAACGCAACTGTACTAAAAAATCCAAACATAGAGAAAACAAGGATAATATCTAAAAAGTTTGTGGATTGCCATTTCATAGATAGGGTCAAAATAATACCAATAATAGTGACTGATAATGCATCATAACAAACCAATCGGTCAAACACACTAGGCCCTTTGATCAGTTGAATGAGACATAAAGGGATCATGCATAATAACACTATTAATGCGGTATCAATTAATATAGACATCTAATGAAAAACTCCTACAATATATTTTTTGAGATCATTTTCGATGGAGTCTATCACATTCTTAGGGTTTTCTCCACGAAACGCATGTACAATAATTGACTTATAATCATCATCAATATGGATAGTAGTAGTGCCAGGAGTGAGTGTAATGCAGTGTGATAATATAAGAACTTCTTTCTTTGTCATATCTGATGTCTTTATAGCAATTAAATTTGGATGAATATCTTCCTTTCGCATGCATAATACGGCCTTTATAATATCTATGTTTGAGATAATGAGTGCTTGAGTAAACTTATAGATAAATAATAAGACTTTATATACTTTTATTATATAATGGTCGCGGCTGAAAAGGGGTTGAAACAAAGATAGAATAATAAATCCTGTGATAAAGCCTATAATAAACGACGCCATACCTAATTGTGAGGATAATCCTAACCAAATTAATGCAATAATAATATTTAATGTAAGCAGATTCATAGGTATTCTTTAATGACCTTGTATATGGTGATTAGTGGGTAACTGACTAGGGAACCGTGCGCCTTTAAATTTTAGAACTGTTTGTGAATAGGCTTGTTTATTGAATAGGTCTAACGTAGCTTGATTTGATAATGTAATCAGAGCGTTAGGGTTAAGGCCAATATACAATGAAATTCCGACTAATATACTGGTGATAGCTATTTGTGCTCTCCAAGTTGTATTTCGTTGAACCAAAGCGTTTTTATTAGTGTTACAAAAGGCTGAAAACCAAATTGTAAGCATACTCAACAGCGTTAATATACTTGTTATAATAAGCGCGGTAATTAGAATTATCTTTCCATGTAATATACCAGATTCAAGTATAAGTAATTTACCCCAAAAACCGCTAAAAGGCGGAAGCCCGGCTAGTGATAGTGCTTGAAATATAAATAAAATACCTAGTATAGGAACTTGCTTCCAAAGGTTTCCTAGTTTATCCAGTTTATCTGTTCCAAGTAATGTAGAGATAATACCACTAATTAAAAATAAGGAGGCAATTACAATAACATGATGAATCATATAGACAATACAAGCTGCAATACTATCTACTGAAAAGATACTTAATGCCATCATCATAAACCCGATATGGCTGATAAGATTAAAGCAGAGTATTTCCTTAATGGTTTGTCTTCCTAATGCGGCTAGAATCGCAAAAAGCATGGTTGGTATAGCTAGAATAGCAATAAGCATATAGGATGCAGTAAGCGTATGAGGAAGTAACGTTCCAAAGACCTTTATTAAGGTATAAATACCTACCTTGGTTAGCAAACCAGCGAAAAGCGCGGCTATCGGTGGCGGTAAAATAGAATAGCTATGAGGCAACCAATAAAACATTGGGAAAAATCCTGCCTTCATTCCAAACGTAATCACTAAAAGTATACAGGTAATCCAAAGTTTGGGGTCATTTGCGAATAAATGGGACATAGATGCGATATGACCAAAATTTAATGTTCCAAACATGGAATAAAATAACGAAGCGCAAATCAGGAATAATACTCCGCCTAAGATATTAATTGCAACGTAAGGGTATGCAAACTTTACTTGTTTGTCTGAGGCTTCATTTGTTAGCAGTGCATAGGATGCAATTAAAAAGATTTCAAATGCAACAAACAGATTAAAGAAGTCTCCTGTTGTAAACGATAAGATAATACCTGCAATTAAAAACTGGATTAGCGGTAGCCGTAAAGGATGCTCATCAGCAACATGATTTTCCGCATAGGAAAAGAAAAGGGTTGTCGCAGATAATAGCGTTGCTAGAACAACCATAATACTCCCTAATAAATCTAATGTTAAGGTTATTCCAAAGGGTGCCTTCCAGCCCCCCATTGGGAGTATCAATAATTGGTGAGTGTTAATTTGCATAAATAAGTAGATCGCAAGAGCACATTGAATGATAGTTGAACAAGAAAAAAATAGGCGTCTATTGAAAGATGGCGTTTGTTTTAGAATGCCAAAAACAGCTGTAAATAAGGGGATAATCAAAGGAAGGATAATGAGATTAGTTGTCATTGTTTAAATACCTTTTCTGAATCAGTTGTTTCACTTTCTAATGAAATGCGATAAAACAACACCACTAAGTAGGCGGTGACACCAAAGGAGATGACGATTGCTGTTAAGATGAGTGCTTGTGGTAAGGGGTCAACAAAACTTAATAATGTATCTGTTACAATAGGTGCCAGCTTATTAAGTGGATTTCCGGAAATAGATAATATGACGAGATTAGTGGCATGACTTAGCAAGGCAAACCCAAATAAAATTTTGATAAAACTATGTTGTAACAATAGATAGGTTGCACAGGAGAACATTATTCCAATTAAAACGATAGTTGCTATATGCATATTAAATTCCTCACTAAAGCGCCTTTACGCGATGTTTCTCTATTGGTTTTTCATTAGTAGCCGCATAAAGATGCTGTTCTTCTTCAACAAGATTTGAACGCCCTTCCATTGAATAAGTAAGAATCAT
Source organism: uncultured Candidatus Marinamargulisbacteria bacterium (assembly GCA_964540745.1). Classification (GTDB taxonomy): domain Bacteria; phylum Margulisbacteria; class Marinamargulisbacteria; order JABIPA01; family JABIPA01; genus CAZIOF01. The sequence continues at coordinate 2,243 of CAZIOF010000258.1, read as the reverse complement.
AATACTTTTAGAAGTCACACCAAGAACAACAAGATAAACGCCTAAATCAAAAAATAAAGGGGTTCCAATATGAAGGCCTCCCAATAGAGGCACTGTGATATGGAACATTTTATGGTATAAGAAAAAGTGGCCAAAAAAGTGTGGCGCTAGGCCGGTTGTATAGGCCATGATTAAACCTACAGCTGCGATTGTAACAGAATCAAAATACATAAGTTTTTTAATGCGATCAATGCCAAGTGTCATACTTAATAATACCATTGATATGGCGGAAGCAATTCCGGCAATAAAACCACCACCTGGTTGATTATGTCCTTTCAAAAACAAATAGATTGCAAAAATATTAACAAAGACAAAAATGAACCTTGAGATACTCGTTAGGATAAGACTATGTGGTTTATGTGTTTGTTTTTTCATGATTTCTTCTTTTTTTGATAACTTGATCGCATAAGTAGCCCTAAAATTCCTATCATCGCTATTGTTAAAACAGATATTTCACCCATCGTATCAAAACCTCGAAAATCAACAAGTACGGTATTAACTGCATTGCTTCCACCCGCAAGATCGTTGGTATGTGCAATGAAATAATCACCTAACTTGGAAGGGATTTTGTGTGTTGTTATGAATAATAACAAGACCGAAATAGTTCCTCCGACAGTTAGCGACACTAATCCTTTTGCTAATTTGGAAAGGAGTGGTGTTGGGACCTGTTCCTCTTCTTCACAAGTTTTCGGAAAACGCCCGAGTAATAATAATATCAAGACTAAACTAACAAATTCAATGAGCATTTGAGTTAGCGCTAAATCTGGCGCTTTATACAAAATAAAATAAAAGCCTATAAATAAACCAGTTAAAGATAATGCAATAAGCCTAGATGTCCATCGTCTCGCCATAACAACTGAAATACTGAATAAAGCAGTTAATATACAGGCAATGAGTTGTACGGGTGTTATAACATCAGATTTTAAATAGTTAACAGGGATAATGCTTAGCAATTGACCTCCTGTTAGTTTGTAGAGAACGATGCCCAGTGTGAACGCAATAAAACAAAGGATAATCAATAAATAGTCAACTTGTCTGTCAATTCTTAGCACGACAGTTATATAATGGCTTAGACGATTAATAGTTGATAAGAGTTTGTGATAGTAATTTTCGAACAATAAAAGTGGCGAGATATTCCAATTCCAATTTAGGCGTTCTAGCGTAAGAAAAAGTAAAATACCCGATAAGATAATTGCTATACTAAAATAGAGCTCAATAGTAATCCCATGAAATAAATGTAAATGGCTATGAACGGCGTGTAAACCTTCTGTCCGAAAGGACGTAAGAAGCATATTAAGTGTTTCTGGGAATAAACCAAAAAGAAGAACACCAAATGACAATATAAATGGTGATAGTTGAAAAGCCAGCGAGGGCTTATGAATCTGTACTTTATGCGAGACTGATGGGGTTTGTCTAAAAAATATATTTAGAATAAGTCGCAAGCCTACAGCCAATAGACATGTCGCAGAAATAATTAACGTAATTAAGGGTAACCAATAAAAGCCGCCATGATGCGAAGCTATATCAATTAAATAGGCTAACATAAGTTCCTTTGAGATAAAGCCAGTTGTGAATGGGATCCCACCCATTCCTAATGCGGCTATGATGCAAGCGACAGAAGTCAACGGCATTATTTTATATAGACCACTCATGTGTCGAATATCTTTTGTTCCAATCGAATGGATAACAATACCAGCCACCATAAATAATGTTCCCTTGTAGAAAACATGGTTTAATATTTGATAAAAGTCATGGGCTATACCTAGATCACCAAACCCGTAGTAACCAATGAGGTAACCTAATTGACTGACTGTTGTATATGCTAAAACGCTCTTTATATCATGTGAAAATAGGGCTAATAATGCACCTATAAGCATTGTAAAAAAGCCAACTGAAATCAAGATAGGAGTCCATAATTCTACACTATGAAAAATGGGGAATGTTCTTGCAACGAGGAAGATACCCAGTTTAACCATTGCTGCTGAATGTAAATATGCACTCACGGGGGTGGGCGCACCCATTGCATTTGGTAACCAAAAGTGGAACGGAAATTGTGCAGACTTTCCAAAAGCGCCTAATAAAATAAATAACATGGGAAGAATAAGTGTTATTTGAGTATAATTACCGCTAAGCATATCTGACCAATATAGAGTTTGTGTAACACCATTTAATATGATGAATCCAGTTAATAGAAGAAGACCTGT
>CAZIOF010000257.1:0-2994 GCA_964540745.1 uncultured Candidatus Marinamargulisbacteria bacterium | reverse complement strand
CAACTTTTTCTAGACAGATTATGTGTCTTATTGAAGGCGTTTTTCAAACTGTTTCCTCGGTTATTCTTAAACAGTCTGACAAACATGTTCCTTCCCGTATTGGTGAGGTTTGTTTTTTATCTGATATGACCGGACTAACATCGTGTTGGGTATGGTCGTCTTTTAAACTTTCTTCAGAGGGCGTTCTTTATGATAGCTATGTTTTTTCTAAGAAGGGCTTGTTAGTTTTGGTGGTGAAAGATATTCTTTTTAGGCCGGATTTACGTGGTTCTCTGTCTAAAGATTCTTTAACCCTATCATGTCTATCTCCTCAATGGACTGATCTATTATCTGTACCAGATGAGACGGATATTTCCTTTGATGGTCTATTATCGAACGTTCAATCAGAGGCGGCTCTTCGATTGTTAAAGAGATTGCCTATTGATATTCCAGAAGCGCCTTTTTCCTTTAGCCATCAGAGAATAGAGTCACGCTTTATTCAGTCCAAGACACGGGTTTTATGTGTTTTGGAATTATCGTCTTTACCTATGGACCTTCAGGATTGGCCGGGTGTTAGGGTGTTGGATGTCTTATCTTCTTATGATCATATTACTCATTATCATGTGGTTCTTGTGACTCATGAAGATAGTGATCTTGATTTGATGGCATTTAAAGGATTTTTTGAGTCTTTTTCCTATGAAGATCCGAGGTTTCAAATTACCCTAGTGGAACTTGATGATGTGACTCAGGAACAGTCGTATGGGGCTTTATGGCCCACCGTATTAACTCATTCCTATAGTTGTGAGTTAATACGGCTTCATAGGGGAACCCTACAACGTCGATATTGGAGGCCTTTGGAGGTCTCTTCCGTTGGGAAGATGCCCGTTTCGGGGGGTGTTTGTCTGATCACTGGAGGCTGTGGCGCGTTAGCTCCGGTGCTAGCCAAAGCGTGGCTGTCTCTTTCACAGGATACGATTGTGTTTCTTGATCACCATGATCCTAAGGATGCCTCCGGGATGTTGAGTACCTTTCGAGATTTTTATCAGAAGGTTGACTATGTGTGTTGTGACATGACTAACGCTACGGCTCTTGCCACGTCTTTGGAAGATATTCGGCAACGTTATGGTCCTTTATCCATGATTTTTCATTTGGCGGGTCGGCACCAGATTGGGCCTTGGTTGAACGAAGACCCAGGTGAGCGGACGGCGCCTTTAATGCCTAAATATAAAGGACTTATCCACTTGGATCGTCTGACTCAACAGGATCAGTTAGCAGGATTTGTTTGTTTTTCTTCCTTGGCGGCTATGTTAGGCACCAAGGGACATGCGGGCTATTCATTGGCCAATGGCTATTTATCTGCCTATATGCAAGGGAGGGATCGACGTGTCCGTTTAGGGCAATCCTACGGGCGATCGTTGTCGTTGGAGTGGCCTATTTGGGAAACAACCTCTGTGCAGTTGTTAGATAAGGTAACGACAGACTTGCATTACCGTTTTGGATTTGATGCTATGGATATTACATATGGGTTATTGGGACTCCAACATGCTTTGAAAGGTAATTGCACAACGGTAACGTTAGTTACAGGGCCAGTAGAATTACCTACAATTTTTGCTCAACGCGATCTATTTAAACCCTTTAAATCGCCGGAAAAAGTAGCGGCAGTATCGGGTAAGATTACACTTAAAGCGCTTCTTAAGGGTGTTTTAGGAACGTCCTTAACTGGACGTGATATGCATCGTTCATTTCAAGAGTTAGGTTTAGATTCCTTGACATCCATGACGTTTATCAAGCGTTTAGAGCCTACCTTTGGCAAGTTGCCTAAGACCTTGCTTTTTGACTATAGTACGCCTGCTTCATTGTCTAATTATCTCAGTTCATTAACAGCCTCTAAGGAAGTAGGGCCCTCCGCTTCAGAGCCGGACGTGGATTCAGATATTGCCATTATTGGGTTGTCTGGGGTTTACCCTCATTCGGAGAGCTATTTGGATTTTTGGACCGTTATTTCTTCTGGTAAGTCGTGTTTTTCTTATCCCCCACAACAGAGGTGGCCAGAGATTGATGCAGAGCCGCCTCCTTATTTGTGGGCGGGGTATCTTCAGGATCCATGTTCGTTTGATCCCCTCTTTTTTAATATGTCGCCCCGTGAGGCGGAAAGTACGGACCCTAAGGAGAGGTTGTTTCTACAGGTCGCATGGCATTGTTTAGAAGATGCAGGCTATTCTCTTTCCAAGTTACATCAAGAAGGGGGCTTAGAGGGGCAGGTGGGTATATTTGTTGGTGCTATGGCTGGGGGGCTTTCAGGGACATTCACTATTGCAAATAGACTGTCTTATGTCCTAAATGTGACGGGGCCTAGCCTTTGTGTTGATACGGCTTGTTCGGCTTCTTTAACGGCGCTTTATCAGGCATGTTTGAGCATAAAAAATGGGGATTGTCGTGCAGCTTTGGTTGGGGGTGTTCATGTGGCGCATTCACCTGAATATTTGGAAAATATGAGTCACCTTAAGATGATATCCTCCACAAAAGGGTGTCGTGCTTTTTCAAATAAAGCAGATGGCTTTTTAGATGGTGAGGGGGCGGGATGTGTGTTAATAAAGCCGCTTAAGGAAGCCCTTTCGGACGGCGATTCTATTTGGGGCGTTATTAAGGGGGCGGCTATAAATCATGGGGGTAAGACAAATGGTTTTACAGTCCCAAGCTCAAAAGCGCAACAACATGTTATTCAGAAGGCTTTAGATAATGCTCATATGTCTTCAGACCAAATATCTTATATCGATACTCATGGGACAGGGACTCCGGTGGGGGATCCCATTGAAATTCAAGGTCTATTACATCATTTTTCGTCTCAACGAGAAGAAGGCTCCTGTGCGATCGGGTCTTTAAAGCCAGTGATTGGTCATTTGGAAGCGGCGGCAGGGATTGCTAGTTTAACGAAGGTTCTTTTACAAATGAGATATAAACAGATCTGTCCCTATCATATGGAAGGTGAGATGAATCCTGATATTTCTTTAGAGG
>CAZIOF010000256.1:0-2529 GCA_964540745.1 uncultured Candidatus Marinamargulisbacteria bacterium | reverse complement strand
CCTATATTTGCTTGGTATGTTTTGTATTATATCACTAGTTGTTTTTTTTATCACTATCCTGAAGGATGGTTTTATATAGGGTGCTTTGGAGGTACGTTATTCATGGTTTTGTTTTATTTAGATCAGTCATATCAAGGTGTCTAATTGAATATAATTAGGGTTATTTAGTTATTTTATGATATGAGTTTTTCTGAAACATGATCATCTAATTCAAAGTTGGCGTAGACGTTTTGGACATCATCATCTTCTTCTAAACTGTCCATGAGTTTAAGTAGCTTTTCTGCTTTTGATACCTCATCTAAATTTACGGTTGTAGAAGGTACTAGTGTTAATGATGCAGAGAGATAGGATATGTTCTCATTTTCAAGTAAAGTGATGAAGTTGTTGTAATTATCGGGTTCTACGATAACTTCAACAGAGTGGTCGGGTTTTGAGCAAATGTCTTCGGCATTAGCGGACATTGCTAGATCGATAATTTTATCTTCATTTTCAACATTTTCAAATAGAACAAGTCCTTTTTTATGAAATAGATAAGATACGGCGCCTTTTGCCGCAAGTTTTCCTTCACCTTTATTGAGAATAGTTTTTATGTTTGGTAAGGTTCGGTTTTTATTGTCTGTAATTGTTTCTATGATTAAGGCGACACCGTATGGGCCATAGGCTTCGTAAGCGATTTCTTCTAAATTATTTATATCTCCTTCGCCTGACCCTTTTTGGATGGCTCGTTTAACGTTATCGTTTGGCATGTTAACTTCTTTTGCTTTTTGTAGGGCTAGTCTAAGACGTGGATTCATATCGACGTTTGGGCCGCCTAATTTTGTTGCTAACATAATCTCTCTAGATACTTTAGAAAACGCTTTTCCTTTCTGGGCATCTGTTTTTGCTTTTTTGTGTTTAATTTGTGACCATTTATTATGCCCAGCCATTGGAAGTCTCCTTATTCGTAGTGAATATATAGGTATCTTAAGTTTAACGTTTTTTTGTTGTGTTTTGAAAAATAGTTTGAATCACAGTTGTTTAATTTGATCGTTTCTTTTTCTTAAAGATACTTCAAAAAATTATGTTTTTTCAACTATAAAAATCATTTTGTAGGTGTTTGGCATTGTTGTCGTAGTGTTGTGAAGATACGGTCAATTAAGAACATTTTATTTTACCTGGTATATAAAGGGCGTGTATTTTGGCCAAATATGGCCTATTTTAGATCAGATTGAATAAGTGGATGTACGAGTAATGTTTATGCCGTGAGTGCGTTGTAGTGCAGGGGCTTTTTTTGGGGTTGGGTTATATGGCAGTCATTCATGTCAAAATGTGTGAATGTTGTGTATACTTTAAACGACATGTTTACATTGGGCCTTAATATTGCAGTTAAGCCTTATTCTATTTCAATTGTTTCAAATGAGACACGTACCCTGCTTGCTTCCTTATCGGTGTCTTCTGGGTACGCTTTTTCTGAAAATATTATGATAGATATCCAATCGTTATTGCAGCGGATTAATTTGGATTGGAAGTCGTTATCTTGTGTTGGAGTTCCAGTAGGACCAGGTCCCTATACGGGAGTACGTTTGGGGATTACATTTTCTAAGACGATAGGCCAGGTATTGTCTGTTCCGGTCTATTCGTTTTCTTCTATGGACTTGCTGATTTCGGATCGTTGTTATCCAAAAGGATTGGTTTTGGCGCTCCTTCCTGCACGAAAATCAGAATATAATATTGCGATATATGCGTCTAATGGTCAGGTTTGCTCAAAAATATGTGAGGAGTCTTTGTTTTCTGAAAAGGAGTTACTCATGTTTTTAAAGTATTATCCGTCAGATAGGGTTATTGTTTGTTTGGATAGCGATAGGTCTAACTTGGTGCAATTGTTGGGAGATCAAGTCCGTGTTATCAACCAACGTATTGATTCATTTGATTTAGGCTCTTTGGCCTTGGCTGCTTTTTTATCAGGTCGTAAAGGGGAGGGTAAAGGTTTGGTTCCACGTTATTCTCATTCACCTTTTGTAGGGCCCTTAGTTTGTGCTAAGTAATATGAGTATAAGGAGATTATTTATGTGGCGACTCTTGTGTGTGTTTTTACTGCTTTGTATGAGGGTTGATGCTCAGGATTTATTGTATCAATCTTTAAAAGATGGGGTTGGTATACGTCCTGCAAGTATGGGGCATGCCTTTACATCTTTGGGGGAAGGTGTTGATTCCCTATTCTATAACCCTTCAGGTCTTGGTCGACGGGGCTCCTCTTATAAATATGAAAATCTTGATTTAGGCCATGTTAACTTTGGTGAATCCTCTCATCATTCTGTTTATTTATCGCCATTTGGTTATTCTAGATATCGGAACTTGGATGTTCAAGAGAATAGTGTTGAAGTGGTAAGCTATGGCTATGGTCGTCAAGGAATCAATGGTAGTGATTGGGGTATTAACTATAAGACCGTTAATCAGGTGTATGCTTCGGGTGAGTCTAACGCTGGTTGGAGTTCAGATTTAGGCTTTCTTATTCATTTTACACCGACACTATTGGGTGGGTTTACGGTT
>CAZIOF010000255.1:0-3170 GCA_964540745.1 uncultured Candidatus Marinamargulisbacteria bacterium | reverse complement strand
CCCCCATAAAGCCCGCCTAATCGTAACACTGTCGCCCTACGATTAGTTAACCATAAAGACTCCACCTCCAATTGAACCTTTGCACGAAGGGAATGAGGCTCTAAAGCACACGCTTCATGGGCATGTTCAATGTGATTAGGATAGACCATGGTTGAACTGGTTATGATAATACGTTGCGTTGCTTTCGTAGACGCAAGTAATTGCTGATGTTGTTCTAAATAAATAGAGGGATCCTGAAAGGTACGTTTAAAAGGGAGCGTTATGATTAATATCGGGCTATGAGTGATGAATAAAGGCAGCTTATTCTGAGGGCAAGGCAGCTTTAAGTAAACAACCTTAATGCCCTTTTCTTGAAAAGTAGAACCGTTAGATATCTGTGTGGTAGTCCCAAAAACAGAATATCCGTTATCACATAATCGATAGGCTAATGGACGCCCTAACCAGCCACAACCGATAAGTCCTATCTGTTGAATAGTCATATAAATGTTAGTATAACAAACTTATTACTTATCTGAAGAAAAACAAAATAGAGAAAAAAGAGCTACACAAGCCTTGTTTACAAGAGATGGAACCTCTGGCTGTCTCTTAAGCGTAGGTGACGGTCTCTCAAGATTAGGCAATCCGCAAAAAGCTATTTCAGCTCTATCAGGAACCGTTCCACTTTTTGTCGACACAATAGGGCGGAATACTGCCTTTTTCGAGATATCTGAAGAAGGAGATGGATTCCTATTAGTCGTTGAGTGTTCGGCTAGCGTTTGTTGTTGCAAAATCATTAAAACAAGACGCAATTTGGCGCTGGTAAGAGGCTCTGTGCGACCCAAAGAACACTCATATAACATCTCAACATTCTGAAAAAAAAGATCTTCTTTTGTTTCTGGTGAAGCAGCAGGAGGTACAGGCCTAAAATCAGGGGGAGGTGAGGGAGTAGACCTGCCTGGCCTAGAAGGGCCTAAATAAGAAGAGGCTGAATTAGAAGGAACTGAATGAGAAGGGACTGAATGAGACATAAAATCTTAACTCCAAAATTATTTTTTAAACAAGTATTAACTTATCGAACCCAGGAATAGAAAATTTCAAAAAATATAAATTGTCTAAAAACTAATCAAACATTAAAAGCGAAAATAGACAAAGATACGACCAAAATTCTTACTATCTTTTTGAACCCGATGATATAACAACTTAATATCGGGACGATTTAAAAATCGTAAAACCTTTTTTTTAAGCTGTCCAGTTCCCTTTCCAGGAATAATCTCAACACAAGTTATTTTTTTTTCACAAGCATCTTTAATAACCTTCTGAAGAGATGCCTCAATACTCCCACCCTTATTATAAATAGGATGTAAATCTAGCTTTAATTTAGCCATATTAATGCCCATTATATCAAAAAGCATTGAAACTTTCAGTGAATCTATATTAGAATAAACACCACCTTTAAACGAACCAGCCAAAACAGTCATGAAAAAACAACTTAGCCACAATGATCCTTATAATCTGATTTATAATATAAACAAGTCTCCATTACCTAGGGGTATGAATTTAACATCACAAAAATTGAATCAAACGCCTCAACATCGCCCTACCCCCGAGTTAGATAGAGAAAACTTAGATTCATTGGATTGGGATTCAATAAGTTCAGGAAGCAATAGTTCTGTTGATGAAGCGCCCCCCTTTACAAGAGAAGAGTCTTTGTTAGGTATTCAACAAACAACCATATCAACATCACCTCACTTAACTAAAGAATATTTACCAACACTAGGTAATGGTTGTTATTTTTACACAACAACCACATCACCGTGGCGAATGACTCAAGAAGATATCAGACTACGAAGATTAACTAATATCAACTCTCCTTATAGCAACACAAACGCCTTTTACCACAAAGGGTTTCCTTACAGTGTCGTCACGCCAATAACCTAATATTTGACAAAAAAAAACACTACCTTATAGACTAAGCACATGAGAAAGAACCTAACACTATACAAAACAGAATACTGTCCTTTTTGTAGGCATGTACTTGATTATCTGTCAGAAAGAGACATTCACATCACCACAAAAGATACCCAAACATCTTCTGATTCACATAAAGAACTCATTCAAATTGGTGGAAAATCACAGGTGCCTTGCCTTGTCATTGACGGACAAGCACTTTATGAATCAATAGATATTATTAATTGGTTTGAGGAGCATTATTCATGATAGCAGAAGGAATTAAGTGTGCCATTGAGGACGAGCTTAAAAATGCAACTGTTTTTGTTTGGAGTCCGCGTCAAGATGAACAACATTTTGAAGCCATTGTCATTAGCTCAGAATTTGAAGGGCAGCCTTTGATTACACAACACAAACGCATAAAGTCTGTCTTAAAAGAAGCCTTTTCAACCACTGTTCATGCACTTGCATTAAAAACATTTACCCCTGAGAATTGGGAAAAACGAAAACATGAATTCGATTGGATTCATAAAGGAGCCTAAGCCATGCAAAAAACAACCACTAATTTAGATGAAGCAACCGAACAAATTAAAGAGGATCTTAATAACAACTCAGTATTACTCTATATGAAGGGAAATAAGCTAGCGCCTCAGTGTGGCTTTTCAGCACAGGTTGTCTCTATTTTAGATCAACTGGATGTCGCTTACGAAACACGGGATATCTTATTAGACGAGTATCTACGTCAAGCCATTAAAGACTATTCAGACTGGCCAACATTACCACAATTATATGTTAATAACACCTTTATTGGTGGTTGCGATATTGTGACCGAACTATTTGAGAATGGCGAGTTAAAGACCCTCATTAAAGCATAGTAAGACATGGCTATCGCTTGGTCAGAGCGTCTCATCAACTGGTATCACTTAAATAAACGTGATATGCCATGGCGTAACACCCCCCAACCCTACTATGTTTGGGTCAGTGAAATGATGTTACAACAAACACAGGTAGACACTGTCATACCCTATTTTAATCGCTTTATAAAAGCATTTCCAACCATTAAGGCTCTTGCAGCCGCAGAGCAACAAACCGTTTTAAAATGTTGGGAAGGCCTTGGCTATTACTCCCGTGCACGCAATCTCCACCATGCTGCTCAACAGGTTATCACACAACACAATGGGGCCTTACCCTCATCCTACAAAGAGCTACAAACACTACCAGGAATAGGCCCCTATTGTGCAGCC
>CAZIOF010000254.1:0-5663 GCA_964540745.1 uncultured Candidatus Marinamargulisbacteria bacterium | reverse complement strand
CATAAAAAACGACTACTAGAGGCATTGAATAGGTGTGATAATGACTTATTGCAAGAAGAAGGGTTTATCGAGCATTCGTCTGAGGTAAAGAAAGACTTAGTAAAAGATATCGATAGAGGGGGTACGTGGGACAAGGTTATGGGGTCGGCGCAGGCTAGTGTTAACGAAAAGGCAGTCAGGTTATGTCGAAGCGCTGAATTGTTACTTTCTAAACAAGATATTCAACAAGGTATTCGTCATTATTGTAAGATACAAGAAGCCAAATTAGAGGCGATAAACAATCTTAAAGATCGTTTAAAGGATGATCCTCATTATAAAGCGTTATTAAAAACGATTGGAACGTTAAAACAGGCCAGTGTAGGTGAACAGGTTACCGAAGGTGATAAACCGTTTGTGGCGACTTATAAGAGAGTGGCTATAGCGAATCAACCATTACCCTCTGAAAAAGAGTGTTTACAAGCCTTGATCGACTGGAGCAAAGAGTACGATTCGGATATTCGGTTAACCTCAGCTAACGATATTAATGAACAATTACTAGAGAAGTTATCGGAAGTAAACAAGACATTAACAGAACGACAAGGGGCTATGAAACATATGGGTATTTTAACAACGGTACCTGTTGTTTCCCCTCTAGTGAGGCGTTTTTTGGGTGATACATCTTTTCGTTGGGGTGAGGTGGTCTCAGTACCTCTTCACCTAGCCTGTTTGTATCCGGTAGGGGCTCTGGGTAACTTGTCGAGAGTAGGTATTCATCTAGGATTCCCCTGGATTCAACCGCATATCCCACGTCCATATCAGTTCCTTTTAAACATAGGTTGGTGTGTGGCTAATACAGGGCTAAGGAGTAGCCCATGGTCTCTGGGAACGAATGTACTTGTGCAAACAGTATTTACTGTTAAAGGTCCAGTTAGAGAGGCAGCCGCTGTGGGGGTAATAGCCCTGGGCGGACAGCCCGAAACGCCGTTGCACTGGTACTGTGGGTTAGATGCTGGCGCTAATATGGCTTTTCCACCACCATCTACCGAGGAAGGAGAGTTGTTGCCCTTGGTAAGGCAGGTAGCAGATTTCTATGCATATCAAGGTTCATTTCATAGAGTTTCTGATTCTGTCTCATCAGGTCACGAATATTATAGTAATCCCCCTCAAGCGTGTAGGAATCAGAGACTAAAGCCAGGCTGTACCTTTCTAGAGTTTAATAAGAAGCGGGCAAGGAATACCTATGATGACGCTTGTAAGGCGTTGGGCTTAGTGCCTGGTTGTTCCTATGAGGCCGCAAAAACGTCATTTCATAGACTATCTCTTGTTGCGCATTCAGATAAAGCCTGTAAACCTAATGATAAAAAATGTAATAAGACTCAGGGTGCACGCCAAATTCGTTTAAATCGTGCTTATGGAATAATAAGAGACCACCATAAAAAAAATTGGTATTTAGGTATGTTAAGCCACCTGTCAGCGTAGTATGAACAGCGTGATAAATGGTGCCAAATTATTGATTGGGCCAGTTAACCAAAAGGGCCACAATCTCATAATGGCCATTAAAATCGGCATAATAGGAAGGCGTATAGCCTGTACGATCATGACTGTTTGGGTTGGCCTCTAACTGGAGAAGCGTTCGAACACAGTCCATATGACCCTCTAAACAGGCGTCATGAATGGGTGAAATACCCGAGACGGAGTGGCTTATAAGAGGCGCACCCAAATGGCCCAAGTAGGAAATAATTTTGGGGTGACCTTGGATGGCGGCAAGGTGGAGTGGGGAATAGTGTGGGGGCGCGGTTACAAAGATACAGGCCCTTTGTTCCACAAGGGTTTTGACAGACTGAAGATGTCCTTTTTCTGATTGGTCTAACAAGGTCTGATTTAAGATGTTTAGATGCACAGGTTTCCAACTGTAAGAGGTCTTGCCCACTAAGAAAAGAGAGGCAATACCATGGGGCATCCTGAGGCAAGTTGATAAGATCTCTATAACAAAGAGAGTCTGAGGAACAGGGTACCGATGAGAGTATTTTGTTCATGATCATTAAAAGGAGATCAATTGGAATTTAGTGGCGCGTACTTAAGCAAATATAGAGCTCGCAAGAGCCAATGTTACTATAGTTTATTTTTGTTGTATATAATTCAAAGGCCTATTTGCAGCGTTTGAAGTGTGCGCTACGGATAGCGAGAGGTGTGCCATTAATGAGCGTGCCCTGTAACGTCCTCATGGCGGTTTTGGCTTGATCGGGGGACCCCATTTCAATAACCCAGAGATGGGGTAAACTTGCTTTCGTAATCGCGATGACCTCACCCATTCTTTGAAAGAGTGGTTTAAAGGTATCTAAAGAGGTCTCCCAACCTAGCCCCCCGACTAAGAGCTGTGCTCGATTTGTTGTCATAGTCTAGGATTTTAATAGATTTAGTTAGAGATGAACAGAGGGCTCATTATTAAACCAGAGTCCTAAGCCAATTCTATTGCTCCGGCGTTTCGGAGTAAGTTAGTAATCTCTTTATCTCCTTTTGAATCAGCTAATTGAAGAGGGGTATGTTGAAATTTTGTTTTAATAGTTACATTGGCGCGAGCTCGTAGGAGTATCTGGATGATATCTTTACTTGGTGAGTCATGCCAGGCGGCCCAATGTAATGTGGTGCATCCATGGTTGCTCTTTGCCGTTATATCAGCCCCTCTATGTAGGAGCCATTCTAGCACGCCTGTAGGTCCATTCCATGCTATCCAATGGAGGGGAGTGCTATTATCAGGACCTTTTGAAAATATGAGGAGGGGTGTGGTTGTTATTTTGGCTATAATCTGTTCTGTACGGGAGTCACTATTTTTAGATTGAAGTTGTTTGAATAGGTCCACTGTATCCTGTTGATAGAAGAGATAATTCTGAATGCTAGTTATAAAACGTTTAAATAGAGGTGTATGGCCACCCCTTATAGGTGAAGGTGAGGATTGATACAGATGATAGAGTCTAATGATAAGGTATTGTTCATCATGGGGTAGTGGTGTGTTTGTAGAGGATGCGATGAAAAGGTTTCCACTTAATGACTGTAATGATAATCGTAATTGATGTTGGATCGTACGACTCTCATGTTTCGTTATGGACTCGACGTTCTTCCGACTAGCATATAGATCAAGGTCATGATAGTCATAGGGCCTATTGTTCTTTATAGAAGTAGATAATAGGTTATATAATACCGGCGTATTATATAAGGTATTACAGGACATGAGGAGCCGGCCCGTTTCTTTAGCCTTTAAGAATTGTATAACATGGCAGATAAGAGCCTGCGGTAGTTGATGAAGCGATAGTGTTTTCTTTATGATGAGATCCTTGGTTACATAAGGATGCAACAGGTATTCTGAGAGGATCTAGTGCCAGCACGGTATAACATATCTTCAATCTTGACGGCGGGAAGCTTGCCCATTTCTTTTAGAGCCTCTCTCAAATGGTTCTGTTTGTCTGATCGAGACACTGGTTCTATTATATCCTTTGCATTGACACGGTTATAAGGGCCAGTAGTCATGCGGCGATTGGGATCGGCCCCATTGTCTATGAGACAGCGTACAATCCCGTCAAGGCGCTTTATTATCGCCATACAAAGTGGTGAAACGCCTTCAAGTTCGCCTTTAGTAGGGTGGAGATTCAGATTAGCTCTCTTGTGCAGGAGTATGCTTACAGAGGCTTCTTTTCCCTGAGATACGGCTACAAAAAGTGGGGTGAGGCCATAGTTATTTGTAGCATCTATTTGGGCTTTGTTGTCGAGAAGTAGCCTGATAGTACTTATCTTTTCTGCGTTGGCGGCCTTATGTAGAGCGGTAGAGCCACATTCGTTTCGAGCATTTACATCGGCCCCGGCTTCTAGGAGTGCTTGTACTATTTCTGTATGTCCGCGTAGTGCCGCCCAATGCAGTGGGGTGTAGCCATCTTTATCTGTAGCATTTACATCGGCCCCGGCCGCGCTGGTTAGAAGTTCTTCAACAGCTTTTGTATCTCCATCTTTTGCCGCCTCAAGTAGGGGCGGTTCAGAGGACTCGGAGTCGTTTCCACATGATGCCGCCTTAAGTAGGGGCGGTTCAGAGGGCTCGGAGTCGGTTCCACATGATGCCGCCTCAAGTAGGGGCGGTTCAGAGGGGGGATATGCTAAAATTACATCAGCGGTGTCTACCAATAATCGCGCCTCAAGCAGGGGCTGTTCAGCGAACTCAGAGTGATAGGCTAAACGTTTATAGAGAGTTGAGAGCATCAAGGTATAATATTACATTATAGTCTATATAACAAATTGTATTTTTGAATAGGTGCGACTATAGGACATGGCGCAGTTTCTTTGAGACGGTGACGTGAAGAAAAGGGTATTACATTCCTACAATATTAACTATATTGTCACTGTCTTCACTGTAGTGAGATTCTGGGAGTTGATATAGCGTCATTTATGTGTGTTATTTTTGAGGCTGTATCTCTAAGGTTCTTTGGAGTATATCTAGAAGGTCTCTATGTCTACCCGGTGAAACTGAGCCTGAATCTGTTTTTTTTAATGTTGGTCTGTTTTCGGCTGATGTCTTTAAGTTGCAAATGAGTCTTTTATAAGAGGGGGGGGCATGCATGTCATTTGCCTTCTCATTTGGATTAGCCTTCTTATGTTCATGTTGTATCACATCTCCGATTAAGTCGTGTAGGATGGATTGTTGGACTATTTTTTTTGCTTCTTTCAGTTGTGTTATCAGTAGAGTAGCTTTCTCTTCCAGGGAGATATCGCTTTGGTCTTTTGTAAAGGAGTCAACAGTGTCCAAGGTTGCCCCAGATTTGAGGAGCAGGATGACAGTGTTTTTATGGCCACTCTCAGCAGCATATACCAGTGGCGTTTTGCCAAAGATATTTTTAGGGTCCACAGTTGCCCCTGCTTTTAGGAGTGCTTCTGCAACCTCTGTATGTCCTTCTTTTGCCGCCTCATGTAGTTGTGTTTGGCCATTATCATTAAGTGTATTTATATCTGTTTTGGCAGTTAAACGGACGTCTTCTAACGTGGTGGTCTCAGTCAATCTTCGTGTGACGGGTGTTGCTGCGGCTGTTAACTGTGGGGGTCCGGATCGGGGTCGTTTTTTTGTTCCGGTCTTTTCTCCTGAACCTGTGCATGCGCAGGAACAGGCTCCTAATAATGATCCTATCATACTTAATCCCTCCTATATAGAAGTTGTGAGTTTCTTATATAAAAAAATAATAACTCATATTATATATTTCGACTAGTTATGCCATAAAAAAGGTTAGAATGCAACTAAAAGGTTCTCACTATAGTTCCCTTGGCTTGGGATATGGGAGCTTAAAACAGCCCTGAGTAGCGTACAGAAAGTGTGTCATAAACGATGGTTTATGAGACAGATTGCATGACAAAGAAAACTACGTTCTTGCCCCGGCTTCGCGGAATAGGGCTTTTATGGCGTCGTTTTTTGCCAAATTCAGTGGGGTTTTGCCATTACTATCAGTAACAATGGGATCGGCTCCGGCTTGTAGGAGTGCTTTTACAGTTTTTAGTTTTCCTGATTCTGCCGCCAAATGCAGTGGAGTCCAGCCATATTAATCAATAGAAAAAACAACGAAACCATCATCTTGGAGATCATCTAAAGTATATGTTCATACAAATGTAGACGCCACATCAAAATCATAACAAACTTAAAAATCAACATCAAA
>CAZIOF010000253.1:0-2849 GCA_964540745.1 uncultured Candidatus Marinamargulisbacteria bacterium | reverse complement strand
TAGTCAATGATGTGGCGCCTCGATTAGCGTTTCATAATGGGGGTACGCAACAGGATATTGGGCTCGTTGTCCCTTGGGGTTCCTGGCGGATGCAAGGTTATTATGAGACCCAGTCTGATCAGGGGGATTTATTTTTGATTAAGGAGTTAAATGATGATCCTTTGGGCTATTTTTCAGGGGCGTATCAATCGCGTCGTATGGGTATTCAGTTCCTTAAACAGGGCTCGTTTAGTTGTCAGTTAGAAGAGTCTTATCGACAATTGTCAGCGCGTGGTTCCTATAGTTCTGGGGATGGTTTTTTAGGGCTTGTGGGAGGGCGTATCCTTGAACTTGACGGTGTGGTTTCTGAGACAGCGCCTTTTGAGTTGACCTCTACAACCCTTAAAGGGATGTGGTATTTTGAGGGGGTTCGCCCGACGCTTCAGTGGAGCCGTGTTTGGATCGGTGGCGCGATGAATGAATATGAACGGGCCTTTATTTTGAAAAACTATCTTAAAACCCATATGATTGATGTCCATTATGTGGACATAGTTCGGGTTGGGGTGACATTTTTTGGCGAGATAATGGATGCTATGCAATGGCGTGTTACAGCGGGCCAGTTTATTCCAGTAAACGTTCAAAAGAGGAACGCCGCGGTCATCGAGGCTTCTCCGTCGGATTCCGGAAATGCCACGGCTGTTCACGAGCAGGTTTCGGGCGGGTTTTATGTGAGTATGCAAAGTCGCTATTTATTTTAAATAGAGTAGACTATTGGGAGTGATGCTCTTTTTCCAAGGGATTTTTATTAGGTTATGCCCTGTGGAGGACTTAATGGGATTGTTAAGGCAGTCTTTCATCTCATGGAGTTGGAACTCAAGTTGTTTCCCATCGGGTCGACATAAGGTGACGTTTTGGCCTGAATGAAGGGTTGTATAGCACTCAATCGTAAGAGACTCTCCTTTTTCTAAATTTAAAATAATGCCCGCCTTTTGAGCTTTTTCGAGGGATGTGGGGACGGTTCTTTTCCAGGTTCTGTCAGTCTGGTTAGCCCGAAAAAAACCACCCTTTAGGGGTCTAGGGCTTGCTTGGCTAAGTTGTGCCCAATCTGTTTTGGATAGTGTCCATTCTTTAGGGTTACGGGTCCACTTTTTCCAGTTCTTTTTGTAGAGTTTGAGGGCTGTTGTGAGATAGCTTTCGGATTGGCCTCGTCCGTCAAATAGCCAGCTCGTTAGGTTTAAAGGGGCTAAAAGTGACATGTATTGGAGGAGACATCGGTCAAAATAGAGATACATCAAATGGCCATGGGGGTTATCATAAAAAGGAAAGTATCGTTTTGGATACTCGTTATCTTCTGCAAGCCGATAGATGGGTGGAATCGTATTTGGATCAGCCTTGGTTTCTCCGGTTTTAGTGGGTGCCCCAGCAAGAAAACGCCGATTAGAATACTGGATTAGTAGGGGGCCATGAACTTGGCATTCAAGATCGGTGTGTAAATGGGCCTGTATGTCTAAGAGGTCGTGATGAGTAAGTTCGTTACTGATTGTTTGTTGGGTAATATTCTGGGCATAATAGGATACGCTATGAACATTATTATTGCCTGTTTCAGTGGCTAAATGGGTCTTGAAATGAGGGAATTCTTGTTTTAGGAACTCATTTACTCCTGGATCCTGAAATCGGATAGTATCTATAGGGCTTTTTGTTAATGTGTTACAGAGATCCCGTAATATGGGGATATGACGGTCATGGATGAGGATGTCTACGTTTGCTGAGAGGGTTATTGATTTAGAGAGAGATGTTGCCATGTCTGCTAAATGTTGAAATTTCTCAAATCCAGGGGTTGAAAAGTCATCGGAATAGGAACGTAGGGCACATTTCGAATCTTCAAGTATGAGATGGGTTGCGCCGGCATCGATGGCCAGTTGGATTTGCTCTACTGAGTGTGCAAAGGTGGTCCATCTGGGTTCTTTATAGTCATTTGTCATTTTTTGCTCATCTTATTTGTGATTTATGTTATAATTTAATAGTCTTCCATATCAGCTAAAGAGTAGCGTGAACCTCATAAAATGAAAAGAACCTTTATTTTACTAAGTTTTGTACTCATCCTTATCCTTGGCTTCTCGTCAAGTGGTTATGCTGCGGCTGATTTAAGTGTGGGGGTTAAATATCAAGGCGATTTATATGAGCAGTTGGGTGTTGAATTGAGTCTTTCGCATGACTTATTTTTTGGGCGGCGTTTACAGTGTAAAGGCTCGTTTACGACAACGCGTCTTTCTGAATGGTCGCTTAAACATGTCCTAATTAAGGATGAGGTGTTGTTCACGCCTAGTTGGCATTTGTATCCAGGACGTTCTTGGGATATTTATGTACCTGTAGATATGGGGGTTGTGATATTTCAGCTTGAATCGGCTTCTCTTTTTCCTGGTATAAAGAACCAGTCCCTTGTGTGCAGACCCGGTCTTGGCGTTCAATTTAGATTTTTTTCAGGATTGGGAGCCTATGCAGAACTTGGCTATAATATTCTTGACTTTTCCGCGTCTATGCCTATTGTGACAACATTTGGAGTGACTTATGACTTTTTGGAATAGTTGGCGTTATTTCCTTATGGGTGTTGTTCTTCTTGGTAGTATAGGCTGTTCATTAACGCCTCAGATTGAACCCAATTGGTTAGATAGTGACGCTACAAAGTCACCTTTTATAGATGATGCTAATTCCCTTGTTTCGACGCGGTTTGTATCCCTGAGTTTAGAACAAAAAGAGATCCCTGTTATTATTGCTGTTCATGGGTATTCGGCAACGGCTTATGAGTGGGAAGAATTTAAAACTTATGCTGAAGAAGAGGGTGTCTATGTGTCGCTAGTGACGATGGGGGG
>CAZIOF010000252.1:0-9238 GCA_964540745.1 uncultured Candidatus Marinamargulisbacteria bacterium | reverse complement strand
CTCATTGGCACCACGTAGGAACCGACCACGGAGATCGGGGACTCGAAAAGTGCCTACAAAATTACCCGCTGTACAATTAGCATCAGCATCAGTACAAATACTGCCGGTCCCGCCCCACATATCTTGGATTCGGTTGGCCAGCTTTTGGTATTGGCAATTGGTCGTTTTATTGATGGTATATTCGGTCCCATCACAGGGAAGCCAGCCTGCAGCGCCGGCGCCTGAGGCAAACATCCCTATGGATCCAATAAAGATAAAATCATAGAAATCAACTAAAGGGCCTATAGAGCCACCGACGTCGGCCCCATCTTGTAGAATGAGCTTTGCATTGGAATAGAGAAATACCTCGCCGCCATCCGTGGACGCTGGATCCGCTGTACATTCAGACGTTGAATCTGCTTCAATACCGATGTTTTGTAATTGGGACGAGGTCATGGCCGTGATGTAAGTTCCGTTTTCAAAATTGATCGTATCGTTAGTAAAGTTCGAGGTTCCATAGAGGGTATGGGTCTTATCAATCGTCCATATGGTTGCCGGTACGATTAGTAAAAGGATAATAATGATAAAATAGGTGGGTTTCTTTTTAATGAATTTATACACTATAACTCCTTATTATGGCGTCGAAACTCGGTCAGCCGGGAAAACTTTCAAGTCATATCCTGGTGGTGGTTTGTTTATCTGTCCTGCAAAAATACAGAACATCACGACGGCGGTGGAAGGTCGAGCTTCGTTTAATAATGTAGCATTGCTAGCGTTATACTCTTTACTAATATCTCGTTCGTCCAGATCGATATTGGGATAGGCAATCCCTGTAGATGAGTTGAAGGCTGTAAACGCGTTGGGTGGTCTGGGAGTTGCCGAATCATCCTCACCATCGTTAAGAGATGTATACTGAGCTGCTGCAAGTTTATGAGTATGAGCGGTAGTGGTTTCGCTCGAATAGCCAGTGCCATTTTTCCAGACACCTGCGTGTAAGGGTTGTTTGTTTGTGCCTGGACCATAGATACGGGCATCTATATCCGCTTCAATCCTTGAGGAGTCCTCATCAGAACTACCACTCATGGGGTCTTCATTTCCCTGGAGCGTAAATTTTAATCTTGGATAGGCACCAGCACCATCAGGACCCTTATTATAGGCGACTGCCGATGTATGTGTATGGTCGTTGTTCGTTGCAGAGACCTTTCTTAGTTCGAGGGGAACTACAGAGGAATTCTCTAGAAGGTGTGTATGGTTTGGGGGGCGTACCTCTACATCAAGTTTAATACTATCATTAAAGGTCAAGGATTTGACCGTACCTCCGCCATTCACGTCCTCTACACCTGTGACCTCCTTTTCCGGTCCAAAAGTAAATAAGACATTTGTTGCGTCATCCAAAAGGACGCCATCGTCATTTCTTGGCCAATTTTCTAGATACTTATGTGGATCAAATAAGGTAGGTGAAACTTCTTTATAGCCGCCGGTATCTGACACAGTGATTGTTCTGGGCAAGGAATAGATGTATTTTTGTCTGAGATCAGGGACTCGAAAGGTGATACTAGAATCAGCTTCAGTACTGCTGCGTGCATAAGAATGCCCAATAGCTGCAAATAATGTTCCATAGGTGGCTTGACTTAGCTGACGTCCGTCGCAGGGAATCCAACCAGAGGTCAAGCGATCAGGCATATAGGCCATGGGCATAATCATGCCTACAAAACTATCAAGAAAAGCCCTCCATTGAGGTGATCCAAATGCAAGAGTCTCGCCACCGGTGGACTCTTTAGCCGTTTGCATGATCAGATCGACATTCGTTCCATCGGATAAAAAGAGGCTCTTTGTTGATTGGAGTGCGGTAATCGTTTCGCCAGTGGGGGTTTCGGTTTCACTTTCCTTAAAACCACCACCAGAAGGGAAGACAATGTAGGTCTGGTTAAGAGTTGCTTTTCCAGCCTCCGGTTCTGGCGTCTGTGCAACCAAAGGCATACAAAAAAAAGCGATTAACAAACTGTTCAACAACAACCAGAGGGTCTTTGTTCTGTGTGTTAGACCTGTTTGTCGGGTGCGTTTCATTAGGGGCAGGACTTGATAAAGTTACCGGAGTCAAAACCAGGATAGTTACCAAAATTAATAGCTGCCCATAGGTTTTCATAACGGTCATGATCAGTTGAAGGGTTGCTTAACACAAAAGAATCTGTTGATAAGGGTGTATTGGTAGCGTCCAAATTTTGAGCATATTGAATAGAAGGCTGAGAAAAAACAAAAAATATAAAAGTAGTAGCGATCAAAAAATATTTACTCATATGTCCCCTCTTCCTGATTATCGTAGCTTTTTTTATTGTATATGATTCTTTTGTGTGGATATAAGGTATTATATAAAAAATACCTCGCAAGGTCCATATAGGTATTTTTGTGGTATGATAATGACAACTTAACGTGATATAGACTAACTAACTATGCGTAGTTATATACCCAATAATAAGACATGTTAAACATAGAAAAAAAATATAGATTATTATTTACGGGAGGTGGGACTGCTGGTCATGTGACACCTAACCTGACTATGATGAAGGAATTTGCCACCCATGACTGCTATTATGTAGGGTCTAGAACGGGTGTTGAACGCCAATTACTGGCCAAGACTGATTTTAACTATCATCCTATTTTTTGTGGGAAATGGCGTCGCTATTTTAGTATTCAAAACCTGACAGATATCGTTAGGTTCTGTCTAGGGGTTATCCAAAGTAGCGTCTTTATCTGGCGATGGAAGCCGCATCTGGTCTTTTCAAAGGGCGGTTTTGTTGGCCTGCCGGTTGTGATAGGGGCATGGCTTAATCGGATACCTGCTATTTGTCATGAATCAGATATTTCGCCCGGGTTAGCAAATCGTATTGCCGTATATTATGTGGATACAGTATGTGTTTCCTTTCCCGTGACAAAACAGCGCTTTAGTACTGTCAAACATGTCCATGTGACAGGATCATTACTACGTCAGGATCTCTTTTTTGGAGATTCCCGAATTGGGATGAAACGCTGTAGTTTTCAACAGTCCAAGCCCGTACTTTTAGTGATGGGAGGGGGGTTAGGAGCCTCGGCCATAAATGAATGTCTTTGGGCAGCACGGGAGGATCTTCTTCCGCGCTTTAATATTATCCATATCTGTGGAAAAGGAAAACAGAGGAACTCATGTGGGAAAGAAGGGTATATTTCCTTTGAGTTTCTTCATGAAGACTATGCCCATGTTCTTGCTCTAGCTGATATTGTCGTTGCTCGCGGTGGGGCCAATACTCTCTTTGAATGTCTTGCAACAACGAAGCCCCATGTGATTATTCCATTACCTCTTGAGGCTAGCCGTGGCGATCAGATTCATAACGCACGCTACTTTGAAAAACAGGGCGTGACCACCGTCCTCCAACAATCCGATATGACACAAAAGACGCTTCTCAAGACCATTTTTGAAGTTTATGAAAAAAGAGAGACTGTTAGTGCAGCTATTAAGTCCCTTGATTTACCCGATGGTGTGGCCCAGGTTAAGGCTCTTATTGAAGAGCGTATTAGGGCCTAATTGTATGCCCTCTGTGTAGATCCAAGGCCTTGTCCAAAAGACGTTTCTTCTTGGGCTAGTTTGAGATACCCGCTCGGTAGCCTTATCGATTGACTTAATTAGTAAGATTAGTCCACCTGGTACGAGAGATATCTATCACTTATTGATAGGGCTTCTTTTATAACCTTTTACCTATAATAATAAGGCGATGTAATATAACCTATAACTCCGTAAAAAATGCTTTGTTGATAATGGTGTTATAAGTGGTGACAGAGCCACTATATTGAGAGTAGGAACTATTTGACTATGTGATTATCGTATCGACATGGAACATTCTCTTTATCGTGAATGAGACTTGAGAAGTTGAATGACCAGTTTGTTATTGGTAGTGAGCGCGATATCTAGAGGGGTAAGCCCTTCATCGTTTCTAATCTTTAGGGAGGAGTTAGTCTTAGTTATAAGATACTGAATAACCTTTAATTGCCCTTTCTGTGTGGCAACATGTAAAGGTGTATCCTTATTATTGTCTAATAGATTCATATTGGCTCTGGACTTAATAAGGGTCTTTACAGTCTCTAAATGACCATTTTCTGAGGCTAAATGAAGAGGGGTTTTACCACTAATAGTCGCGGCATTTACAGGGGCTCCTGCCTTCAGGAGAATAGACACAATCTCTGTATACCCTTTTTTGGAAGCACGTTGTAGTGGTGTTGCTGTAATACTATTTTTTTCATTTACGACAGACCCTACTCTGATAAGGATATTAACAACTTCCGTATGACCGCTCTCTGTGGCCCAGTGCAGAGGCGTAAATCCTGACTTATCTTTAATGTTTACCTCAGCACCTGCAACGATGAGTGCTTTTACAACCTCTGAATAGCCATAATTTGCGGCCCAATGAAGGGGGGTATGTTGATCATCGTCTTTTGAGTTAACTACAGCTCCAGATTTGATTAAGGATATGACAACATATAAATGGCCTCGTTCTGCTGCCCAATGTAGGGGTGTTTTGCCTTCATAATATTCGCGGCTATTCACATCAGCATTGGCAACAATGAGTGTTTTTACGGCAGTCGTATTGCCATGCTCTGCTGCTTTATGTAAGGGAGCTACACCCCACATATTTGGGGCATTAATATCGGCATTTGCATCTTTGACTAAGTAATTAATAATATCTAATCGTCCAAATTCAGCAGCCTTATGAAGGGGGGTGAACCCCACTGCATCCTTAGAATTGACATCTGAACCTTGGGAAAGGAGTGCCTTTATGGTCTCAAGATCCCCTGATTGTGCGGCCTGGTGAAGGGGTGTAGAAGCCGGCTTCTTTTGGGTGGGTTCTGTCTCAGTAAAAGAGGTGACGTTCATGACGGTATAACCAAGAATAATGAGGATAATGGGGAAGAGATAGCGCTTCTTATACGTCATGGATTACCGTTGTACTGGCAGGCTTTAAGGTCGATGTTATATGAGACTTAGTGACTTGTTTTACTAGTGTCATGTGAATTAGAGGTATTATAACAGGAAAGAGAGATACTTATTAATAGATAAATTGGGTAGTTATAGATATATAAATTGGAGAATTGCTTATAGTGAGTTACTGTCATCTGTAAGAAAACTGTTTATATTATGTGTGGATGTTTCACAAAAATACGTTTCTTTGAGAATGAAAATATTAAGATTCGATAATACAAGAACTAATTATATTGAATATGATTACAAGTTGATGTAACCTTATCTTCTTTTATAATAACCCATCGTATTTATGTGTAAACAAGGAAGGGAATTATGGTTATTCCACAACAATTTCACGACCTAAGTCCATATCGTCCTTATAGGCAACTTCAAAGGCCATTGCCTAAAGTTCCAGGGCCATATCTCAAACCATTGCCACCAAGGGACCCTCAATTTGAAGTTTTAGGTTATACGTCTAAGGGTGGGGCACAGGAACGAGACGATAGCGTACCGTCTCCAGTATTCACGCCACTATCGAGATCGAGATGGTCAAACCCCTTTTTAGATCAAGAGGAAGATGACTCTCAACAGAAAGTGGACAGTAACCAAAAACAAGATCTCTTAACTTATGATGCTATTCCAAGCACTAAATTTATGAGGGCACCGGTTTATTCATTGTCTTCTAGGGTAGGTAAGATATTATCCCATCTAGAGATTGATCCACAGTTTAAGGCCGTTATCTTTAAATTGTCAGCTAGATTTGGGAGGTGTCGGAGTAGCGGTAGAGACACGTCAAGAGATTTCCTTCAGAGCCATCCTGTAGGATGTTGGCGATCAGCTAATTTTGCACTCAATCAGTTTGCTACACATGATCATTGGTCACTTCCAGATAGTCATTTTTTAGAAACATGTCTACGGTATTCACCCCTTGACTACAAATTATATTTATTTAATCACTTTCGAGGGTCTGTTATTAAAGAGACAACGACTATCTATAACGGCTTTTTAGATGAGATGAATAAGCGTGGTAAATATAAGCATGTTAGTGCCTTCTTTTATCAGATGAGGACTGCCGGACCCCAGGCTAATAGTGAAACGTATAGGCAGGCTGTATATGCTATGTATAAGCGAAATACGTATGATAAGGTGATTTCCTTATCTAATGAGATGGTGGAGCTAGGGTTTAACCCTAATTATAAAACGCTGCTATTGGCCCAGTATAAGACAAGACGATACCATGATGTCATTAAGACCTCTGAAAAAATAGAGGCAATTGGGCTTAGGCATAATATCGGTACATACAATTGTTGGCTCAACTCCTTATATAAAGTGGCGGACTATAAGACTATTTTTAAAGTCTATAATGATATGAAAAAGAGTGGGATGAAAAGTAAGTATACTTACGGCATTATTCTTAAGGTCTTGGCTAGTACCAAGCGATATGAGGCCCTTCTTTCCTTATTTAACGAGATGCAACAAGCGTATAAAGAGCCAATAAGTATGAGGTCTTACAATATCCTTTTTAAGGCGATGGATCATCAAGGCGAATATGAATCTCTCTATAGGGCTTTTGAAGAAATGAAATCATATCAAATGCCTGATATCCAGTTGTATACCACTGTTATCAAAGCCTGTATGAACGCAAAAAATCTTGAAAAGGCAAAAACCTATTTTTTAGAGGGGCGAGAGAGGCGGTGTTTAGGTTTAAGGCCAATGACAAAGAAGGTAGATGTAAAGGTGATTGATTTACATGCGTGTGAGGGGAGCGTTGGGGAAGGCGATCGACCACATGGCTTATCGCTGGAAATAGCCCAGTTGCATTGTGAGTGTCTATTAGAGGAGCAGTTACAGGGTATTTCCAAACTTATGATTATAACAGGGAAAGGCGCGATCTTGCGTAATAAAATACCTCTATTTTTTGAGAATAAGGGTTTTCAGGTGCAATGGGATTCTCAAAATGAGGGGGCTTTTTTATGTATAAGAGGGACCAATAAAGCGGTTTCTTCATTTAGTTCGAAGAAAGAGAAGGGGGAGGGAGGCGTTGATATTACATCAGACTCAGATTCAGATTTGGACTCTAATCAATCATGGTATAGTGCTAATGGGGATGTAGAAATTGATATGAATTCTGATAGCTCGATTGAGACAGATTCAGACTCTGAATATTATGAATGTAGCTTGTCCTTATCCTAGGAAATTCTAATGAGAGGGGAATTTAGCATCAGAAACTATCAACTGATTAGTGACTGAAAATAAAGGTGACGGATGGTGATAACATCACTTATAGCGTCGGTATAACTTGCTCAAATTGCGACACTTTTAGTAAACTAATTATTCAAGATATCTTACTAACTTAAAGCGTATTCAGATTTCCAATTATTATATAAAAAAAAGAGGTTAACGATGGCTGTTACTCAAGACGATATACGAGCATTATTTAAGACCCCACTACTTGAACTTGTCTTTAAGGCGGCAGAGGTGCACCGTGCCCATCACGATCCAAAAGAAGTCCAGTTGTGTACCCTTCTTTCTGTAAAAACAGGAGGGTGTTCTGAAGACTGTAGTTATTGTCCGCAAGCCGCTCGATACCATACAGACGTAGAACGTCAGAAATTAATGGATCATGATGAGGTATTGCGTAACGCTGTGGCGGCCAAAAGTGCGGGTTCCACGCGTTTTTGTATGGGCGCTGCTTGGCGAGAAGTGAAAGATAATGAGGACTTTGACCAAGTTCTTGGGATGGTAAAATCGGTATCTAAATTAGATATGGAAGTCTGCTGTACATTAGGGATGCTATCAGAAGATCAAGCAAAACGACTAAAAGAGGCGGGCTTAACGGCCTATAATCATAATATTGATAGCTCTCAAGATTTTTATAAGGATATTATTTCCACACGTTCTTATGATGAGCGTTTAGCGACTATTGACCATGTTCAGAAGGCAAAGATTTCGGTGTGTTCAGGTGGGATTATTGGGATGGGTGAAACCGATGAGGATAGGATACAATTTTTACATACCTTGGTATCCCTGGATCCACATCCCGAGAGTGTGCCTATCAATGCCTTAGTTCCGGTAGAGGGGACACCGCTTGAAGACCGGCCCCCAGTAGATTCCTTTGAATGGATACGAATGATTGCCATAGCACGGATCTTAATGCCAACAGCCATGGTGCGGCTCAGTGCGGGCCGTTTAGATTTGTCTAAAGAAGCGCAGGCCATGGCCTTTTTAGCGGGCGCAAATTCCATTTTTACGGGTGAAAAGCTTCTTACAACGGGCAACCCCGAATTCGAATTTGATCATGAGTTATTAAAAGAGTTGGGTCTACAAGCGAGACCGGCCTATAAGAAGGAAAAAGAGGCTGTTCTTGCCTAATGGCGCTTTTCATTTCAGGGACTGACACAGGGGTAGGAAAAACCTGGGTCTGTGCAGCCCTGGCCGGTGAGTTAAAGCGACTTGGGGTAGGGGTGACGACCCAAAAATGGATTCAGACGGGGTGTGTGGACCAATCTGATGATCTTCTAGTACATATGGCAGCCATGGGTGATACCCATATGGATGCAGATAGATGCCCCTATGTGTTGCCACTGCCTGCATCGCCCCATTTAGCGGCTAAGGCGGCCGGAATATCTATAGATATAGAGATTATTAAACGGGCCTTTCATCGCTTGAGTACGCGTTATGACCAGGTATTAGTGGAAGGTGCAGGTGGTGCGCTTGTTCCTGTCAATCAGGAGACGTTAATGATCGATATTGTTCGGGATCTGAGGTTAAAGGTGATGATTGTGGTGCCGAATAGAGTGGGCTGTATCAATCATACCTTACTGACTGTAGAGGCCTATGAACGTCGCGATATTGAGGTTATGGGTGTGGTGATGAATCCGATCAATCAGGAGGAAGACCCTGCCATAGCGGGTGATAATCCAGTCATCATCCAAGATTTGGTAAAAGCACCGGTCTTTACCATTCCGAAGAACTCGTTACGATTACCAGAAGCGTTAATTGAACAAGTGATACAGATGACGACGCTTCGAGAGGGTTAATGAATCAAGCTCTTTAAATGGTTTCTGAATGGCGTTCCTATCGCCGGTGACAGACGTAAGAAAATCAGTAGCTCGAATGTCTATGATATCTGGAACCCTAATTGGCGTTGCTATCCAATCGGGATCGTTCCACATGATGGGGTCGCCCCAGGAACGGGCCTCATCGTCAGGGTTACTAGGGGCCCGGTTAAACAGACTATCTATGGAAGGATCTAGTTCATACGTATCG
>CAZIOF010000251.1:0-7859 GCA_964540745.1 uncultured Candidatus Marinamargulisbacteria bacterium | reverse complement strand
TTAACAGGGTTTTAAGACGCCCCCAAAACGCTGTGCGAATAATGCTAAAAAAAATGGGTTCATCAACATCAAAAAGAGGGGTGCGCCTAGGCTCTAAGGTAATCACTGCAGAATCAACCTTGGGAATAGGTTTAAAACATGTTTTAGGCACGAACAGGTTTTTCTTAACCTTAAAATGATAGGACGTATAAATACCTAATGACGTGTATGAATCTGTGTTAGGCAACGCAATTAGTTTATCTGCAAATTCAGCCTGAACCAACAAGGTGGCATGACGTAGTCGCCGTTTATACCTAATAAGCATTTTAATGATTTTAGCCGTGATATTGTAAGGAATATTAGCGACGACTGAGAATGATTCTTCTTGAATAGCTGCCAATCCAACTTTAAGAATATCACCATCAATAAAACTAAAGTTTGAAAAAGCGGATAAACGTTCTTGAGTTTCACGCTTACAGTCAGGATCAATCTCTACAATGTAGACGTAACGCGAACGCTTCACTAGCCATTCAGATAAGTCTCCTTCGCCACACCCTATTTCAACAACAATAGACTGATTATCACAGCCAGATACATCTACAATCTTTTTCTGCATATTATTATCTTTTAAAAAGACCTGTCCCCATTTCTTCTTTTGTCGCATCAATGTTCTACACTAGAAAGTTGCATCGATCTGCCTAACTTAAGTGCTGATAAAAATGAATTTTCGTTGGCCTTATCCTGATACGCAATATCAAAAGCCGTGCCATGATCAGGCGATGTTCTTACAAACGGTAATCCTAACGTCACGTTTACCGCTTCATGGAACCCGATTAATTTAATTGGGATAAGACCCTGATCATGATATAGCGATACCACCATATCAAAATCACCTTTATGCGCACGATAATAAAGCGTATCTGCAGGAAGCGGCCCTGATAGTGCCACCCCTTTTAATTGCCACTCTTCTATAACATCCATAATGACCTCTTCTTCACTCCCAAACAATCCGCCTTCGCCTGCATGAGGATTAAGACCTGCAACAGCAATATGTGGCATCTGAATCCCGCATAATTGAGAAAACTCTACACTATGTTGAATGGCCCGATTTAAACATGGCCTATCAATGAGTGATGGAACCTCTGAAAGTGGCACATGAATAGTCGCCAACACTGTTTTAAGCGTCTTTGTATGGAAGGCCATACTAACCTGTGAAGCCCCTGTCTTTGATTGTAACAAGGACGTATGCCCGGTATAAGATAGCCCTGCACGATACCATGCTTCTTTGGAAATAGGCCCTGTTACAAGACTCTGAATCTTATGTTGAAGAGCCGCCTCAATGGCTATTTCTAATATCTTGAAGGAGGCAAGTCCGTTGACGACTGACACCCTGCCTAAGTTGGCAAGATCAACATCACAGTCACAATGTACACTATAGATACCTGGTTCAGATACATCCCAATCAGATAGAGGCTTTATATCCAATTGCATCACATAAGGCACAAGCTTAGGATGAGAAAAGATCGCCTGATGACCAAAAATAATGAGGCGATCATAAGACATCATCTCAAGCTCACAAAGGGACTTAAGAACTACCTCCGGACCTATACCCCCAGGATCTCCAATCGTTAAACCAAGAGTTGTCATAGGTTATAACTTAATCACCTCTCCCACACCCTTAGTATGAAGAAGTCGACGAAAGAATAAATGCTGATTAAGTGGGGTTGTTGAATAGTTCAGTTCTAAAAATAAGCCATCGTCTTTCACAATAGACTTTTGATAGATTGTTAATTCGAATGTTCTTATGAGATTATTAATCTTATCTAACGCACTATTTTTTTTAACTTCCACTGTTAAAAAATATTGTTTTCTCAAATTATCGGCTCGGCTAAAAGGTCTCGCAATAATTAAAAGAAAAAAAGCTATCATTGTCACCGTAAATGCTGGCAATAAAAACCCAGCTCCAATTAACATCCCCATGGAAGCAACAACCCATAACGTCGCAGCCGTAGTTAGTCCTTGAACAAAATGCTTGGAATGCATAATAGTCCCACCACCAATAAACCCTATCCCCGAAACAATTTGAGCAGCAATACGACCAGGATCGCCATCATTTGAAAAATAAAAGGATAAGTAAGTTAATGCTGTCGATCCAATACAAATCAATGTATGCGTCTTAAGACCCGCTGGCTTATTTTTATATTCCCTTTCCAAACCAATAATACCGCCCATTATCAAGGCTAGAATACATCGAAACATGAAATCGATAGGCATAAACGGTTGTATTAAAGTTTCCATCAGGTGTCCTCTAACCCATATATGTGGCTGTACTTTTGATTAAGGTATGTCACAAAAGCCGTAACACTTAAGGATTCCCCTGTCGCACGCTCTAATAACTCTTGTGACGAATATTGACGACCATATTGATAGACATTAACACGCAACCATTCCTTAAATGGTTTTAGGTCCCCATTTTCTAAATAAACCTCATATTGTGGGATATCCTTAACAAGCGCCTGATTCAATTGTGCCGCATAAAGATTCCCAATCGTGTAGCTGGGAAAATAGCCAAAGGCTCCTACTGACCAATGAACATCTTGCAAAACCCCTTCACTATCAGATGCCGGTGTCAGGCCTAAATACTCGTTATAATAACGATTCCAAATCTGAGGCAAATCAGAGGCCTTCAAGTCACCCTCTATGAGGGCTTTCTCTAATTCGTATCGAATCATAATATGACTATTATAGGTCACCTCATCGGCCTCTACACGAATGAGCCCTGGCGAAACCACATGCATGGCCTGATAAAATCTATCCAGCGGGATATCTCTAAATTCAGGAAAGAACTTACAAAACAACGGGTAATAATGCTTCCAAAATGCGTAGTGCTTTCCGATCATATTCTCCCAGAATCGTGCTTGACTTTCATGAACCCCAAATGAAGCGGCTTCGCAAAGTGGCGTACCATACCAACCTTTATCAAGACCTTGTTCGTAGAGCGCATGTCCGCCCTCATGGATAGTACCCGACAAGCCTTCTAAGGGATCCGTCGTCTTAAATCGAGTCGTAATTCGAACGTCATTAGGATGAAAGGTCGTCGTAAACGGATGTGCCGATTTATCTAAACGCCCATGGTCAAAATCAAAGCCCATGTCTGTTAAAATACTCATCCCAAGTTCCCATTGAGATTGTTGTCCATAATGGTATTGAGACAAATCAAACCACTTCTTTGTAGATACGGATCTGATTTTTTTTAACAGTAATTGCGTTTCTCGTTTAAGTTCACGAAATAAGTTATCACAGGTTTCCAAAGTGAGACCTGGCTCATACTCATCTATCAGGGATCCGTAATATGATGATTGTGTGTCATAATAACCTGCCTTTTCCCTTGTTTTCTCAATTAATGTTTCCAAATAAGGACAAAATATTTCATAATCATTATTTGTTTTTGCCCGCTGCCAATGATATTGAGCTTTTGATTTAAGCTCTGCATAAGACGCTATAAAGGAGGTTGGTAAAGCACACGCCATACGCCAATCCTTATAGGCTTGCCTTAAAAGAGATAACTCCTGAATAGAACCCGGATAGGTCACATTCCCCGTATCTAAATCAACAAAGGTGGATAACAGGGACCTGAACGATTCACTTGTGTGCCGTTCATGTTTAAATTGGGAAAGTAAGGCTAACTGCTCAGAACGCGGTTCAACCCCACCCTTGGGCATATACGTCTCCTGATCCCACCCAAGAAGAGATAATACCCCATCAAGCTGAGACATGGTTTTTAGCTCTTTTATTAAAGGTTCCAGTATGGGTTTCATGCCCTTATTTTAGCTTAATCCTAGGATTTTTGCATTGTTATCATTAAAGTGCCACTCTTTCCTGTAAGGGCTATAACTCTGGCATCCATTGATTCTGGACTATATGACCTTCTTTTCTACATAAGCCTACAAGGCGCTTATGTAAGGATTTCAAGTTTTAGTATATACCAAATCAACAAAAAAGCGTTATAATTCTCGACTATGCAAAAGTGTTTTGTTTTAGATACGAACGTTTTACTACATAATCCGGAATCTCTTGAAGGGTTTTCGGATAATGTGGTTGTCATACCCCTTACTGTTATTGAGGAATTGGACCATTTTAAACGGGCTCAGAATAAAACCGGCGTCCATGCACGACAGGTCTTAAGAAAGATTGGCCCCCTTGTTGAAAAAGGGCTCATTAAGAAGGGTATCCCCTTCAATTCAGGTGGTCTTCTACGTGTGGTCATTGGCAACCATCATACAAAGAGCTCCTTAGATAATGCCATTAATGACAATAAGATTATAGGAACCGCTACAGAATTAAAACGGGAATATCCCAGTGTTATTTTTGTTTCTAAAGATACAAATGCACGAATTAAAGCTGCCGCGCTAGGGCTGAGAGTCATGGACTTTGAAAAACAAAAAGTCAACTATGATGTTCTTTACAAAGGATGGAAGAGAGAAATTCTTACATCTAAAAAGTTTGATTCCTTTTGTAAGGATCGATCTATGGCTGTGAATGGGGACTACTTTCCAAATCAACATATTCTTATTCAAAAGGGCGAGTCTAAAAAATCCACGATAATGGCTTGGTATAACGACAAAAAGAAGGCCATTCACCAGATCACTAATGAACGAAAGGCCATGGGGGTCAAGCCCCTTAACATCGAGCAACGGTTTGTCTTTAATATCCTTTTGAACCCAGATATCAAGTTCGTAACGATTGTAGGAAAAGCCGGCACTGGAAAAACATTACTTGCGCTTGCCTGTGGGCTGGAACAGGTGATTGAACAAGATAGTATCTACGATAAGCTTTTAGTCGCACGACCTGTCATTCCTATGGGCAAGGACATTGGCTACTTACCTGGTACAAAGGATGAAAAACTGGCCAACTGGATGCAACCCATTTTTGATAACCTTGCCTTTATCTTTAATGATAATAAACGTACTCAGCGAAGTAATCGGTCTTCAGATAGTGTCTCCTACTTGCTAGATACAAAACAACTTGAAATTGAAGCTCTAACCTATATAAGAGGACGTAGCATCCCTAAACAATATATCATTATTGATGAGGCACAAAACCTGACCCCGCACGAAGTTAAAACAATCGTCTCACGTGCAGGAAAAGGGACTAAAATCGTCCTTACTGGGGACCCCGCTCAAATTGACAACCCTTATTTGGATGAAAACTCTAATGGTCTTTCTTATGCAGCAGAACGCCTAAAGTCTCATGCTATTTCAGGACATATCCTGCTCTCCAAAAGTGAACGTTCTGACCTTGCTGCTGTCGCATCTGATTTATTATGATTCACCTATAGTATTTCTACCCTTTTTTAGATTATAATATCAGCCTGTGTCATTACAATTGTCGCTTAAGATGACTGTATATAGGCGACACACTATCCTATTTGACAAGGAGCCCACCATGGCTAACCAACCAAACAGAACCTATTCAAAAAGAGTTGTTGACGGAGCTGATCGCGCCCCATCCAGAGCTATGCTTAGAGCTGTTGGTTTCAGTACCGAGGATTTCAAAAAACCGCAGGTGGGAATTGCCTCCACTTGGAGCATGGTCACTCCTTGTAATATGCATATTGATTCCCTGGCAAAGCATGCTGAACAAGGCGTTAATCACGCGAATGGAAAAGGTGTTATCTTTAATACCATCACCATTTCGGACGGCATTTCTATGGGGACTGAAGGGATGAAATATTCACTGGTCTCACGTGAAGTTATTGCTGACTCTATTGAAACGGTTTCTGGCTGTGAAGGCTTCGATGGCGTTGTGGCTATTGGTGGGTGTGATAAAAACATGCCTGGTTGTCTTATGGGACTTATT
Organism: uncultured Candidatus Marinamargulisbacteria bacterium; assembly: GCA_964540745.1. Lineage (GTDB taxonomy): Bacteria > Margulisbacteria > Marinamargulisbacteria > JABIPA01 > JABIPA01 > CAZIOF01. The sequence continues at coordinate 2,021 of CAZIOF010000251.1, read as the reverse complement.
AGACTCAATCGCCCTTCTGTATTTGTATATGGAGGGACTATTCTTCCTGGAACACATAACCAAAAAGATGTAGATATCGTTTCAGTGTTTGAGGCGGTTGGCGCCCATGCACGCAACCAAATTGATGATAAAGAATTAGAAGATATTGAAAGTTGTGCCATTCCTGGCCCTGGTTCCTGTGGCGGGATGTATACAGCAAATACTATGGCATCTGCGATAGAGGCGTTGGGGATGAGTCTTCCAAATAGCTCAGGTCAATCTGCTGTCTCTAGTGAAAAGGCTCAAGATTGCCACAATGCAGGGAAAGCTGTTCTCAACCTCATTGAAAAAGAGATTACCCCTCGTGATATTTTGACTAAAAAAGCCTTTGAAAATGCTATCGCAGTTATCACGGCATTAGGCGGATCCACAAATGCTGTCTTACATCTTCTTGCCATCGCTCATACTGCTGACATTGATTTAAGCTTAGATGACTTTGAGCGCTTAGGAAAACGATTCCCGGTATTAGCGGACCTTAAACCTAGCGGTAAATATACCATGTCTCGACTCGTCGATATTGGCGGTGTCACCCCACTTATGAAGCGTTTACTACAAGCCGGCTTACTCCATGGAGACTGCATGACCGTTACAGGTAAAACGATTGCAGAAAATTTGGAGGACATTGCTGATTATCCAGAAGGTCAAGATATTATTCGGCCTGTCACTGACCCTATAAAAGCCTCTAGCCATCTTGTCATTTGTAAAGGCAATATAGCCCCAGGAGGCGCGGTAGCCAAGATATCAGGTAAAGAAGGATTATTGTTTAACGGAAAAGCTCGGGTATTCGAGTCTGAAGAAGTTGCTTTAAAACGTATTTTGGATGGGTCTGTTACAGCTGGAGATGTTATTGTCATTCGTTATGAAGGCCCTAAAGGCGGGCCTGGGATGAGAGAGATGCTACATCCCACATCAGCTGTTATGGGAAGAGGGTTAGGTAAAGAGGTTGCTCTTATTACGGATGGTCGGTTTTCTGGTGGTACACACGGGTTTGTCGTTGGCCATATCACCCCTGAGGCCTATGAAGGGGGCCCTCTTGCTATTATTCAAGACGGGGATCCTATCTCTATCAATGCCACTGATCAGACAGTTACACTGAATATTCCGGAACTAGATATCCAATCTAGGCTCAAAAAGTGGATACCTCCTAAACCTCGTTACACGAAAGGTGTCCTTGCAAAGTATGCAACTTTAGTCACGTCTGCTTCTCAAGGCGCAGTGACTGATTTTAATATTATTTAGATTGTCTTTTTTATGAAGGTAAAATGAGGTATGATCACGTTATGAATTTTTTATTCACATTATTAGCCTTGAATGTTGTTATATTTTGTCATGAATTAGGTCATATGCTATTGGCCAAGCGTGTAGGGGTCAGAGTCAAAGAATTTAGTATTGGAATGGGGACGGCTCTATTAGGAAAAACCATTGGTGACACACGTTATTCATTACGATTACTTCCAGTTGGAGGTTATGTCAAACTAGCCGGCATGGACGATGTGGATGAAAACGTGCCTGACAGTGAAAACTTTAACAAAAAATCCGTTTTCGATCGCTTTTTAGTATTGGTTGCAGGATCTCTCGCCAATGTCTTATTAGCCCTTATTGTCTTTATATCACTACTTTATTTCTTTGGAACAGCCTCATCTACATCTATTATTGAGCGGGTGAAACCTGATTCTCCTGCTGCTCTAGCCGGCTTAAAACCCAACGATCGTATCGTATCGGTAAATGGAAACACCGTAACGAACGTTAGGCACGATTTAATTTCAATCATCAATAACTCAGCGGGCGTCGCTCTTGAACTCTCTATTCAGAAACAGGGGCTTATACGTCAAGTAACGATTGTTCCCGAAACAACCGATGGAAAAGGATTGATAGGTATCCAATTAAAAACTGAACATATCCAATACTCCCTTTTACCTGCTATTAAAGGTGGCGTTAAAGAAATTACTTTTCATACGCTACTAATATTCAAAACCATTGAC
>CAZIOF010000250.1:0-2596 GCA_964540745.1 uncultured Candidatus Marinamargulisbacteria bacterium | reverse complement strand
TCAATTAGAAAAGCAGATTCTTGAATTTTGGCGGGTTAACCAAATTTTCAAGAAATCGCTGGAACAATCCTCTGACAAACCGTTATACACATTTAACGAAGGGCCGCCAACAGCCAATGGCCGGCCCGGTATTCATCATGTACTGGCGCGCACCTTTAAGGATATTTATCCCCGCTTCAAGACAATGCAAGGTTTTCATGTACCAAGAAAGGCTGGTTGGGATACTCATGGCCTACCGGTAGAGCATGAAATTGAGAAAGAACTTGGGATATTTGATAAAAAACTAATTGAAGAAAAAATTGGGGTCCGTGATTTTACACAACGCTGTAAAGAGTCAGTGATGCGTTACATCGCCGATTGGGAGAGCATGACAGAACGGATGGGTTTCTGGGTTGATCTTGGGGAAGCTTACTACACACTCAACAATGACTATATCGAATCTGTTTGGCATCTATTAAAGATAATTTGGGACAAGGGTCTAATTTATCAAGATTACAAGGTAGTGCCTTATGACCCTAGAATTGGCGCTACACTTTCGTCGCACGAAGTCGCACAAGGTTACCGTGAGACAGATGACCCATCAGTGTTCGTCAAGTTTCCCTTTCTGGGCCGACAAAAGACTTACTTCTTGGTCTGGACAACAACACCTTGGACTTTGCCATCCAATTTAGCGCTTGCAGTCGGCGAAAATATCGAATACGCCTTTGTTCAGCACGGGGAAGAAACCTTTGTTTTGGCAGCACCTCTTGTCGAATCTGTGTTCTCGAATCGGAATTACAAAATAGTTGAGACTGTATTGGGGAGTGTCCTTTTAGGGCTCTACTATGGACGACTATTTGATGAACTAAAAGTCACCGGTGATATTTGCAGGATACTAAAGGCCGACTTTGTTAGCACGGACGACGGCACAGGAATTGTGCATATTGCCCCAGCCTATGGAGTAGATGACCTCAATCTTGGTCGAAACAATGGGTTGCCCATTCTGCATGGAGTTGGACTAGATGGTTGTTTCGGACATGATATTGAACCACTTGCAGGTGTATTTTTTAAGGACGCAGACCCGATAATTGTAGATATTCTTAAGGAGCGTGGGCTTTTGTTTGAGGCCGGCACCTATAGACATAACTATCCCTTTGGTTGGCGCACTGGAGACCCGCTTATTTACTATGCAAAAAACGCCTGGTACATCCGTACCACCTCAGTGCGCGATCGGATGGTAGAACTAAATAAAACAATCAACTGGACACCAAAAGCCATACGAGATGGCCGGTTCGGTAACTGGCTGGAACATAACGTTGATTGGGCTCTTTCGCGTGAGCGCTTTTGGGGTACTCCGATGCCGGTCTGGACTGATGGCCAAGGTGATTTCATATGCATCGGATCAATTACCGAATTAGAAAAACTATGTGGGAAAAAGCTCGGGGAGGTTGACTTACACCGGCCCCAGGTTGACGAAATTGTGTTCCAGCACCCCGACAATGGCCGAGAATATCGCCGAATTCCAGAGGTGATTGACTGTTGGTTCGATTCGGGCGCAATGTCCTATGCGCAATGGCACTACCCGTTTGAAAATCAGGCTACCTTCGATAGTCACTTTCCAGCTGACTACATTTGTGAAGCAATAGATCAGACCCGTGGTTGGTTTTATAGCCTACACGCGATCGCAACACTTGTCTCTGACAGCGTAGCCTATCGCAATTGCGTCTGCCTGAACCACATTGTCGATGCAGACGGAAAAAAAATGTCAAAGTCTCAGGGCAACATTATAGATCCATCCGATGTGTTCGATAATATTGGTGCCGATCCATTGCGATGGTATTTTTTAGCACGTTTGGCACCCGAAGCCCAAAAGAGAATCTCTAAGAATATTGTAGCCGAAGTCGCGAGCTCTTTTGTCAACACCCTTTGGAATATCTATAGCTTCTTTGTTCTTTATGCAGGTCTCGACGAGATCAAGCTTGATAAGAAAGTTGTTCATGAAAGTCTCCCTGAGATTGATCGCTGGATCCTCGCGCTGCTCTATCGCACCATTGATTCATCTACTAAGGCGCTTGAAAATTACAACGCCAAGAGTGCAGGCGAGGACATCGAAAATTTCACTAATCAACTCAGTAACTGGTACATTCGCCGAAACAGGAGGCGCTTCTGGAAAAGTGAGCCTGGTTTTGAAAAACAGTCCGCGTATTTGACCCTCTATACATGCATTTACAATCTACACCGCTTAGTCGCGCCATTCATGCCTTTTTTGGCCGAAGAAATATATCAAAACATTGTGCGGGAAACGGACAAAGATGCACCGATAAGCGTTCATCTCTCTAGCTGGCCGAAAGCAGAATCATACTGGAAAGACGATGGACTACTTAATGAGATTTCCGTGGTGCAACAGGTCGTCGCGCTCGGCCGATCTGCCCGCGAAGATAGTCGGATTCGGGTTCGACAGCCGCTCTCTAAGCTTCTCGTACGCTCGCCAAACGAAGACGCACAACAAGCAGTCGTCCATCATAAAGATCAAATACTGGATGAATTAAATGTAAAGGAACTAGAACTGGTTACCGAGGATGCGCAACTAATTCGGTATCGATTGAAACCAAATCTT
>CAZIOF010000249.1:0-4328 GCA_964540745.1 uncultured Candidatus Marinamargulisbacteria bacterium | reverse complement strand
CGGGGCTTATAAAGAGGGGACGCTTGTAGGCTTTCGACTCTTTGATCCCTTGTATAAAGAAGGGGTACTACAGGGTTATCATCCCAGTATTACACGATGGGTTCCAAACGCTCCAAGCTGTACCAGCACCTATATTCTTTTAAAAGCTATGGCTATTTTTAAACAAGAACAACTATCCATCCTTAAGCTAGGCCTATCACCCTTTTCTAAGGGTAATGCAAAAACGCTTAGAGAACAGTGTTGGTTTACACTCATCAAACATTGCTGTAATTGCTTCTACGGAATCAAGGGAATACATACACATAAACATAAATTTAGACCGATACAACCACCCCAATTCATTGCTTATTCTTCATCCTATCCACTATTGTCGTTAGCGATTTGTTATTATGGGATGTGTCACCCTCTATGGCACTTGCAACAGTCTACAGAAAGGCCCCTTAAACAGCTACGGTTATTGTACCGTGCCATTTTCAATTCTTCTTTTCTTCAGAAAATAAGACTCTTTTTAAGGCGTCTTTTTCCCCTATTGCCTAGAATTAGTAATCAACAACAGCATAAACAAAACATCAAAATTTCATAGTTGTCTTTTTTTCTTTATATTCAGCATTTATCGAAAAAAGACTTACTTTAAAGGGTTGTTAATTATTGACGAAACACTATCAGGAAACTGTATAATTTAATTATCACTGTGTGACATAAATAAACGTTGAAATCACAAAATTAATTGCTGTTTAACTTTAAGTCTTCGTTAATATTATTACAATTAGGTTGTTTGTGGTTTGGTCATTTCTTTTCAAACTCTTTTCAGTGACACCATCACCTATTAATTAAAGGAGAATGCTTCATGTCAATTCAATCGATTACTAAACGAAATGGAAAAAAGGTTAAATTTGATAAAACCCTCATTTATAATGCAATCAAACAGGCCTTTCTATCAGAAAACATCTCTAACAAACCTATTATTTCAGACCTTACCAATAGCGTTATAGACCGATTGATAACCATAAAAAAAATCTCTGATTCGACAACAGTAGAAATTGTTCAAGATACTGTTGAAGAAGTCTTAATGATGTCTGGTTACCATAAAATTGCAAAGCAATTTATTGTTTATCGTGAGCGTCATAAATTGGCTCGAGAAGAAAAAGTTCTCACACAAATCAAAGATAAGAAACTTGAAGTTGTTGTTAGCAAAAAAGATTCCGTTATCTTCGATCCAAAAGTTGTTGAAACTAAACTTAATAAACTTTCCAGCGATCTCACCCACGTATCCATTCCAGAGATGATAACGTCTATAAACAAGTCTATATACAACAAAATAACCCCCAAAGAAATCAATGTACTAATATTAGGATCAGCGCGCGAACGAATTGAGAAACATTATGATTATTCCTCTCTAGCAGCGCGAATTGCTTTTGACGATCTCTCCCATGTGGTATCACAAGCCCTAAACAAAACGAGTGTTGATAACCTATATCAAGATCAATTCGGGACGTATATTACCTTTGGTATTAGTTTAGAGATGTTAAACCCTAAATTAGCAGACTTTGATTATGCCTTGCTTGCGGCTGCCATCAAACCTGAACGAGATCGATTATTTCATTATCTAGGTGCTCAAATCTTAATTGATCGTTATCTCTTGAGAGACAGGACTGAGGATCGCAATATCTATGAGCTACCTCAATGGTTCTGGATGCGTGTGGCCATGGGACTTGCACTTAATGAAACGGATAAAGAAACACGTGCTATCGAATTTTATAACGTCCTCTCCCAAATGGATTTGGTCTCTTCAACTCCTACTCTCTTTAATAGTGGTACAACCCATAGTCAAATGAGCTCTTGTTACCTTAATACAACTGACGATTCTCTGGAAAGTATTTTTAAGCTCTATGCCGATAATGCAAGCTTAAGTAAATGGGCTGGAGGTATCGGTTCGGATTGGACGCGTGTGCGTTCGACAGGTTCACTTATTAAAGGAACTAATGGTGAGTCTCAAGGTGTCATTCCTTTCATTAAAATCTTTAATGACGTTGCGCTAGCCGTTAATCAAGGTGGAAAACGAAAGGGTGCCATGTGTGCCTATATGGAGGTTTGGCATCGGGATTTTGAACAGTTTATTGAGCTACGAAAAAATACAGGTGATGAAAGACGACGAACCCATGATATTAATACAGCCGCTTGGATTCCTGATTTATTTATGAAACGAGTTAAAGAAGACGGGGACTGGACCCTCTTCTGTTCCAGTGATGTCCCGGATCTTCATGATCTTTATGGAAAGGCCTTTGAAGAAAGATATGCCTTCTATGAAAAACAACCCCATTTAAAAACAAAGAAAATGAAGGCAAAAGAACTTTGGCGAAAAATGCTCACCATGTTATTTGAAACCGGTCACCCATGGGTCACCTTTAAAGATGCTGCCAATGTACGAAATCCACAATCCCATTGCGGGGTTATCCATTCATCCAATCTTTGTACGGAAATCACACTCAATACTTCGGATAGTGAGACAGCTGTATGTAATCTAGCAAGTATTAATATTGCTCACATGATTAAAGATAATCGGCTGGATGAAAAGAAAATTCAGGAAACAATTAAAACCGGTGTCAGAATGTTAGATAATGTTATTGATAATAACTTCTATCCGATTCCAGAAGCTAAGCGTGCGAATATGAAACATCGCGCTATAGGACTGGGAATGATGGGCTATCAAGACGCCTTATTTCAACTTCGCATCCCTTTTGATAGTGATGATAATGTGGCTTTTGCAGATCGATCCATGGAAATGGTCTCCTACTATGCCATTAAAGCAAGCTCCGATCTTGCTAAGGAGCGAGGCACCTATGAAACCTTCAAAGGAAGTAAGTGGGATCAGGGAATCTTTCCACTAGAAAGCTTGAAACTATTAGAGGACGAGCGACAAGAAAAAATCACTGTTGACTTTGGAAGCACCATGGATTGGCCTGTTCTTAAAAAGTTGGTAAAAAAACAAGGCATGCGTAATTCAAATATTATGGCTATTGCACCCACTGCTACCATTGCTAATATATCTGGAGTATTTCCTTGTACTGAACCTGCCTTTAAAAATATTTATATGAAGGAAAACTTGTCCGGTAATTTTATTGTCATGAATAGGCATCTGATTGATGATCTGATGAACAAAGCGTTATGGACACCAGAAGTACTTCAGAAAATAAAATTGAGAAATGGATCCTTAAAGGGCATTAAGGATATTCCTGATGATTTAAAATCATTGTATAAAGAAACCTTTGAAATTGATCCTCTATGGATTATTAAGGCTGCTTCACGGCGAAGTAAATGGATCGATCAATCTGCCTCAACAAATGTCTTTCTAGATACTAAAAGTGGCAAAGCGTTAAGTGAAACCTATTTTAATGCTTGGAGTTATGGTCTTAAAACAACCTATTATCTACGGACCTTAGGTGCCTCTCAAGTTAAAAAATCCACTGATAAAGCACATACCCAGGCCAACAACCAACCTGAGATTGTCCCGTCAACAAAACTATCTACTGGCCCTGCGGGTCCCGCTACCTCGCCCGATGTGCTTCTCTGTAAGATTAATGACCCTACGCGTGAGTCCTTCCATTAGAAAAACAATGTAAACCCAAAAAATTGGGGGGGGTACGCGACGATGAACATTTTAGGTCACAAAAAGACATACAGACATTGTACGAATACTCCTAAAAGCCAAGGTAAATCCACATGCTACTGACAATGATAGTTACACACCTCTGCACGAGGCAGCAAGATATCGATATTTAAATATTGTAAAAGAAGGCCTAAGAGCCTAGGCCCGTGAGGATACTCCAAGTAACTATGGCCACACCACACTGCAGGTTGCGGCAAAAAACGGATATAAAGAAATAGCACAAACTCTCATAACCGCCGGGGCCGAGGTGAATGCTACCGTCACTGACGGCCATTGGAAAGGCTGCACCGCACTGCATTTGGCCGCACAAGCAGGAAAACTAGAAACTGTTGAAGTACTCCTAGAAGCCGGGGCCAATCCTGATACTAAAAATTACGATGGCTGGACCCCACTCCATCTCGCTTCTCAATTCGGCATACTATATATAGTACAAGCTCTCCTATAAGCCGGGGCCGATCCGACTGTTACTGATAGTAATGGCCAAACTCCACGGGATGTGGCGGCATACGCAGGACACACGAATATAGTCCCCTTACTAGCAAAAGCAGCTCATACTCAAGCCCAAGTTCAAGCCCAAATCCAACAAGCTCAAGCTACAGCCCAAGCCCAAATCCAACAAGCTCAAGCTCAAGCCCAACAGGCTCAAGCCCACGCCCAAGCC
>CAZIOF010000248.1:0-6311 GCA_964540745.1 uncultured Candidatus Marinamargulisbacteria bacterium | reverse complement strand
TCGATTAATCGGTCAATGGTTTTAATAAAGCCTGATGTTGATACGGTAATTTTTCGTTTACTGATATTGAAGCCATTTGGGTCGGTGAGTAGATCAATGGCGGTCATCACATTATCGTAGTTTAGAAGGGGTTCACCCATTCCCATAAAGACCAAATGACTGATAGGCGCATACTGATTGGCAATAAGCACTTGTTCCACAATTTCAGCAGCGGTTAGGTTCCGTTTGAACCCTAACGTTCCGGTGACACAAAATTTACAGTCTACAGGACACCCGCATTGTGAAGAGACACATAAATTGTAATAGTCTTTTTCTTTTAAAATGACACTTTCTATGACGGCGCCGTCTTCTAACGTTATGATTAGTTTGATAGTTTCGTTATCCTTGGATAGTTTTTGTTCTATTTTTTTGTGTGAAGTGAGGCAGATATTAGTCTCAAGAATTCTTTTTGTTTCTTTAGATAGGTTGGCCATGCTGTCCCATGAGAGCTTCTTTTTTGTGTAGACCCATTCAAAGACTTGTTTTGCTACAAAGGGCTTTAGTCCCAAGTTAGATACAATGGCTTTAAAGTCATAGAGTGACTTGCCTAATAGCGCTATTTTTGTTGTTCTGTTTGTTATTGTGGTCATTTGAGTTCCTAAAAATAATAGATTCCCTTATGTAACTTATCGATAAAGCCTAGCATATATTTCGTTAAAAGCACTAATTACTGGACATTTTTGTTGTTTGTGGGGGGGGTTAACACTATAATTTTTATTATGCGTATTTTTATTATTGGTGCTTTGGGAATGTTGGGGCGTGAATTCTCTCGTCAGCTTATGCAACAAAACATCCCATTTATTGGTCTGGATCGTGAACACTTAGACATTACGTCATTGTCGGATATTCGTTATGTATTGGATCCTTATGAAGGTGATTATGTGTTGATTAATTGTGCGGCCTATACGGCGGTGGACGCTTGTGAAGAGGCTGTTACATTGGCTAATGATATCAATGGGACTGGCCCTACGTTATTGGCGGCCTATTGTGAGAAAAGGGGGTGGCCTCTTATCCACTTTTCTACAGACTATGTTTTTAATGGCCAAAAAGAGGGGGCTTATGCAGAGGATGATTGTTGTGATCCTATCAATGCCTATGGCCATAGTAAATGGCTGGGAGAGAGAGGGATACAGTCATCTATGTCATCTTTTTTTATTTTTAGGATCCAATGGTTATATGGAGATGGGCCTACCCATTTTTTGAACTCCATGGCCAGTTTCGCTCAAGAAGAGTCTATTATTCGGGTTGTTAATGATCAGTGGGGAAGTCCTACTTGGACGGTGTCTGTTGTTGATAGTGTTCTTTCTTTATTGAAGAGTTCGCATCGTGAGGCTTATGGGATTTATCATCTTTGTAACCAAGGGTATACCAATTGGTTTGATTACGCTACCGAGTTCTTTCGGCTAAGGCCTTATTCTGGTATTCAGCTTAAGCCTATCTCATCAGAGGGCTTTTTGCGTCCAGCAAAGCGTCCTAATAATGGTCGTTTAGATTTAGACAAATGGCTATCTTTGGGTGTGGGAGACTCTTTGTCCCATTGGAAAATAGCATTATCTCGATTTGTTAAACTTGATACTCGTCTATCTGGAGATATTCTACTCTCTAAGTAGTGTCGTAACAGTATCTTTGTACACAAGATGCTGTTTAAACATGTCCCAATGCACCTTATTTACATGATGGTGTTTTAGGAGGTCTTCTCCCCAAATCTCGATCTCGTTTTTTCGTGGTAGTAGCCAGTTAACTAGTGGTAGAGTTTGTGTAAATGTTACGGCTTTCTCCGCTAGGTTATAAGCCCATTTATTTGATTGGATATAATTCGGGCAACATGTGCGCAATTTTTGAAGAATGGTATTGTAGGTCTTTAGTTTATGTTGAGCTGAACTCTGCGGATTATGTCGGTCTATTGTGGCTAATTCTTCTGAAACTTTTACGGTGGCTATAACGCCAATATATATTTTTTCTTGTACATTAGCTGTTTGATCTAAGGCGATATCCAAGTTTTGAATGGTTTTACTTTGTAATTTTGTAATATAGGCGTGTATTTCTTCTTGGGAGCCTAAGTTGACTTGTGCAGTCGTTTTAGAGGAAGTGTGGCTGTCCTCATCTGAAACGGGGCTACTATTGTTCGACTCACGATCTGTATCACTGACCAAATGTTCAGCGTCAATTGAGGCGGTTGGTGTATCTTGCCGAGAATCTAGATGTTCGTCTAACAGATCGGTGTTACTCGTTAGTGTTAGATTATGAGCGATTACCCTTAAAGGCGGTTCGCCTGTTGTATAACTCGTGGGGTGTTGAGGTGTACCAGGCCAATAGGTAAGTTGATTTCTTAGGAGATCGTCTATAGAGGTATATTGAAACTGAATTTTAAGGGCAGGGGAATACTTGAATTGGATAGTCCTGCTGTATTGTTCGGTCTCTAATTGTTTGAAAGGAAGTGCTTTTTTTATCTTTAATCTTGTTAGGAATTCAGGATCGAAAAAATCTGTTGGGACTAGAAATAAGTCTAATTGACTTAGCTGTATAACGGCACAGACAGTCATGCTCTCATAGATTTCTGTTGGCCTTTTTGTTTTTAATTCATTTAGAGTGTAATGTCTTTGTTCTTTCGACAGCTTTTCTATACATATTTTTTGACCTTTATGTTTATGATAGAAGTCTACACGTTCTATTAATTCAGGAAGTCGATATAATTCAAGGTTGGGATCTTTAGCTCCTAATTCTCTCAGAACTTTTGTGCCTTCAGTTCTTAGATGTCCTAATTCTTGGGGTGATAGAACTTGATGAGCGTTTGTTAGGGCGGTATATCTATTATGAAAAGCTATTTTATATCCGGCTGCTTGCATGATGGATTTCCTTCCTTTTTTTCACTAAAATAAAGGTTGTTTTATTGTGTACTCAATAATTACCGGCCTATTCTTACATGGAATTAATAATATTTCACTAAAATTTTGATTATGTATCTATCTAATAATTATTAAAGTGTTATTTAAGTTACTAGGAGTCTAAATTTTGTTGCTTATATTTCTTGTATGGATTACAGTGGTTTTTATGAGGATTGGGCTTTAAGTTATTGCGGTTGTATGCCGTGCTATTTAAGCTTTTGGTGTTTGCTTAGATAAGAATTTGAGTATAAAGGAGACTTCGTTATGTCAGGAATGGTTATTGCTTTGGGTGCCGATCATGGGGGTTCTGAATTAAAGAATAGTTTAAAAGCATATTTAGAGAAACGTGATATTCAAGTTCAAGATTTTGGTGTCGATGATGGGACGTCTGTTGATTACCCTGATAGGGCGTTACCCGTTATTCGATCTATTATAAGTGGGCAGGCTCATGTGGGGATCTTATGTTGTGGGACCGGTATAGGTATGAGTATTAAAGCGAATCGCTATAAAGGGATTCGGTCCGCATTGATTTATAATGCATTCACAGCTGAAATGGCCAAGGCTCATAATAACGCAAACGTGGTTTGTTTGGGAGGGCGTACTCTTTCCAAGGACGAGGCTAAAATACTTGTACAAGTATGGTTAGATACGGCCTTTGAGGGTGGGCGCCATCAGCGTCGTTTAGATAAGTTAGAGGTTGATTAATCTAGTGCTACGTATCCGTATTTAGGACGAATAATACGTTTTCCAGATAGAATTTCTTCGATTCGGTGGGCACACCAGCCACAGGTTCGTGCCATTGCAAATAAGGGTGTAAATAACGTGTGAGGGATTCCCATGCAGTCATAGACAAACCCAGAAAAGAAATCTACATTAGGTGAAATTACTTTATCTTTTCCCTTTTTTTCTTGAAACAGACGAGGCCCTTGATTTGCAATTTCGAAATAGAGATTGAGTTCAGCCTCACGACCTGTTGACGCCGCATAGCTTTTAGCTTTTTCACATAGAATGATCGCTCTTGGGTCTGATTTTGTGTAAACGGCGTGCCCTAATCCGTAGATTTTTCCAGATCGATCATGGGCGTCTTTATCTAAGATTTTACGAAGGTACTGACAGACTTCTTCTGCATTGGACCAATCGTTTACGTGTGTTTTTATATCTTGCATCATATCCATGACTTTTTTATTTGCAGAGCCATGAAGGGGCCCTTTTAGGCTTCCTACTGCAGCTGCAATACTGGAGTAGAGGTCAGAGTGACTAGATGACACAACACTAGCCGTAAAGGTGGAACAGTTTCCTCCTCCGTGTTCAGCATGAAGGACTAAGGCTAAATCAAGCATATGTGCTTTTTCATTATCCGGTTCTTTTCCTTGCTCAAGTAGATATAAGAAAGTTTCTGCTTGGGATTTTCCTTTTGGTATATCGACAAATACAGGCTCTTCTACATGAGTAGCAAGATAGGAGTAGGCTATGATAGCAGGTAATTTAGCCATGAGTTTTATACTTTTTATAAAGTTATCATAGGGGTCTATTGAATCGGGATTGTCTGTGTCAAATCCATAGAGGCAGGTGACTGCACTTTGAATTTTGTTCATAATATTAGGACTGGGGATCCCTTTTATACAATGTTCAAAAAGTTCTGGAGGGAGTTCACGTTCGTTGTCTATGAGTGAGCAAAAATCATTGAATTCTTGTTCATTAGGCAAGGACCCTACTAATAGCAAAAATGCAATGCGCTCAAAGCAGAACCGGCTGTTGTTGTCGAAGCTGTTTAAGAGGTCGCTAATGAGCTGGCCTCTTAACTTTAGTTCCCCTTCAACAGGTTCCAGATGGGCATCTACCTTGCTTGATCCGCGTACAGATGAGATTCGTGTTAATCCGGCTAACACGCCACTACCATCCTTATTTCGTAACCCACGTTTGACATCTAATTTGTTGTAGGTTTCACTGGGAATTGTGTTGTTGGATACGAGGGTATCTTTAATTCTGTTTAAGGAAACGGTTTTACTCATTGTTAGTTATTCCTCCGAATTTTTGACCTAATTATTGTGAAGAGTATTGAAGTATAGTCTAACATAAGAGTCGATACTCTGTTAATTCAGAAGGGAAATATTTTGCGGAACTTAATGGGTATTGGTTATACTTTAGAGGCATATACGTGTTATTAAGTGGAGTGAGTCCTAGTAACAGTACCTCTTTTAAGATTATTTAGTGGAGTTAGTTATGAAACAGCTTGTTATTACTGCTTTTCTTACGTGCCTATTATGTGTGGGGTTTGTTTATTATTTTGATTTTTCAGTAGTAGTGGGTTACTTGAATATGACGGATATGACGGTTATTTATTGGCTTATATTGGCGGTTATGGGTCATATTCTTTTTCTTTCCTACCGTTGGACCTTACTTGCAGGGCCCTCTGTTTCTCCGTTATTTCAGTCTATAAAGCTAATTTTGGCTATGCATACCATTAACTTTTTTATTCCTTTAAAAGCAGGGGAATTTGCTAAAAGTTGGGTGCTTTATCGAGACGGGGGGGTGGGTAAGGTTCGTAGCTTTTCCATTGTGCTGTATGAGCGACTCATTGACTTTTTAATTTTTTCGTTGATGATGTCTATAGGAATCGTATGGACAGGTTATTATACGTTTTTATCTTGTTGTATGGTTGCATTAACAGGAGGGTTTATAGGTTGTTACGTGATCTTGTTTTGTTTTCGTTGTGACCGTTGGCGACTATGGAAATGGCGGTGGTTCAGTGCATTAGATGTTCCGTTGTTTTTTAGGGAAAATAGGGCTGTTCAGTCCTATTATTGGGAACAGAAAAAAGTGTTTTCTATTCTTCTTACAACAATATTGGTGTGGTTGAATGCCTATATTCAATTTTATTTATTTTTTCAATTGTTTTCAGTTTCTATTCCTTTAGCAATTATTTTAGGACGATTCCCTATTGCTATTTTTGTGGGTCTTTTCCCATTTACAATTTCGGGGATAGGGACTCGAGATGGTGCTTTAGTTTATCTTTATCAAGGGTATGTAATGGGTGAGTTAGCCGTTGCAATAGGGTTAGTAACTACCTTTTTTAGATTTGTTATTCCAGCACTTATGGGGTTGCCTTTTATGTCGATTTATTTAAAAGGTATTCGGTTTCGGAAAGCAAAATCGCCTTGTGTGAATTGAATTAATGGGTATAGACAGTCTTAAGAGATAGACACATAAACAGGTGGTGCCCCCGACAAGAATTGAACTTGTGGCCTTCGTATTAGGATTCCGACGCTCTATCCTACTGAGCTACGGTGACTTACTTATCTGTTATAAAAAGGATAGAATATCTCATGATGTCCGGTCTAACATTTATCTTTTATGATTTTGAAACCTCTTCCCGTGAGCTATTGG
>CAZIOF010000247.1:0-4810 GCA_964540745.1 uncultured Candidatus Marinamargulisbacteria bacterium | reverse complement strand
CGTTTCTTTGAAGTTTGGGTTTTTGGATGTTTGTGCACGACATTTTACAAGATAGAGTGGTGAGTCTCCTAGAGCTTGGCAGAGTCCACTAAATCCTCCCACAAGTGCAAGTTTTCCAAGCGGAAGTTTTTCGTTATTTGTCTGAAGTGCGGTTGTTCCTAGTGAGTATCCCGAACGATTTAGGGCCATGCTAAATCCTCGTAAGGTCTCGGGGGGGATGACCCCACGGTAGGCGCTTTTAAGACCGCCGGTGTTGTATAGGTCACGAATGATGGCGCTATAGGTGACTGTATGGGGTGCTTTATTGGATTGCATTCGGACTCTGACGGTATCGATGGGATGGGTGCAGAAAATGCTAAGGGCCCCCCCCTGCCCAGCCGCTTAGAAATTCACGGGTAAGTTTATGTTCTAATCGTGAGGTGTTCGGGGTGTTTGTTAGAGGTGTTTGTGTCTCATGTGAAGGGCCCTTTGTGAGGGGTGGTTTCTTTATTGTCATTAATTTATTAGCGTTTATTGCGATAGTCTTTCTCATGTCATTTTCCTTAGCGTGTTCAGTAATAGGGATGATGGTTCGGTAGCGTTACGCCCAAGGCATATATAATGTGTTTGATACGTGGATATAAGATATCTTTTGGTGGCACAATGTGTGTTAGCTCAGCCATAAATTGTTTCTTGATCGCGTTTATGATTAGGGTCGGTTATGGAAGCATTACTCTACACGTCTTTTTCGTATATTCCAAGAGTCAAAATGTATTTTTTGAGAGTGTGTCATTAAATAGGTCTTATTACAACATGACGCAATGACAATTCATTTCCTATTGAGGGGGCTATCTCATGAGTTCTGAAGATGCGGTGGTTATGGCCATTTGGGTTTAGTTCAGTTTGTAGATAAATTCTAAGTCACTCTTGGTTCTTTCTAGAGTACGTAGTTTACGTTTATTTTTTGTGTTAGGGACGCAATATTAGTGTGAGTGTCGTTCACTAAGTATTTTGCGATCTCAAAATGGTCCAAAACGTGGCTCACGGAAGAGGCGTTTTTCCAAAGTTTTTAGGGTATTGACGTTACTTCCCGCTTCCCGGAATGCGTGAACGATGCTTAAATGGCTATTCTCTACTGCATAATGGAATGGAATATAACCGTTTTCGCTTGGGCCATTCTAGACGAAAAGTGATCAGTGCGATTAACTATCATTTTAGTTTCAAGGTTTAAACAAAACCCCTCACATTCAAATGTCATATCAAAATTAGGTGTAACACCATCTTAATGGATAATTTGAATAATCGTTACTATAGTGATAATACGTGATTGAAAAGTTCCTCCATAATCCGAGCGGACTGTTTAGGATGATAGGTAGTTAAAACATAATCACGCCCTTTAGTAATAATCGTTTGTCTAATTTTGGGATTAGAAGATAAATAATCCAAAATTCTGATGGCATCTGAAGGTGTCTCTGCTATTAAGTTTTCAAACCCTAGTACCTGATACAGCTTTCGATAAGCAGGGGTATTAGAAACAATGGTAGGCAAACCAGCAGCAATGGCCACTAATAACCGGTTATTTGATTTTTGTTGAGCGTCATTAGAGTCACCTTGGGCCAGTAGGCAATAATCAAATGTTGAAAGGGTCGGGATAAAGGACTCAAAAGACCATGGATGAAAAGTGTACTCATCTATAATAGGTGCATTAGAAATATAATGTTTTTGAATAGTAGTGGGCAATGTGTCCATAAATAACTGTGCATGTTTACAATTAAAATCCCATCCAAAAGTAACTATCGATGACATATTAGATAATTTGTTTTTTATAGTTAGAGGTGATAAATGATCAAAATAATCGAGGCCAGATGGCACATAATGTATAGGTGTTTTGGTTGAATGACGTAGTTTAGTTGCGCGTTCTTGAGTATCAACTGTAATAGCCGAACAATGATCTAACATCCACATTTCATCCATTCCCTCCCAGGCACCATGTACGTCATCAATGTCATAAATAACCGGGATTCCTTGTCGATTGGCAAATGTTGTAATAGTACGGTGGTAGTTGTAGGCAGCTTTTTGGATATAAATGAGATCGATCTGTTTAGCGTCTAGCTGACTGAATAACCAGGAAACAGGCATCCAACTATATGGAAAGCGATGATATTTTTCGTCTAAACGGCAAGTGTGAGTCTTATAATCATTGGATAAATAGCGTAAAAATTCGTAGCATCTAATTCGTGAAGAGCCTTTACTAGCATCTGAAATCGGAAACGCTAACACTGTTTTCATAGGTCACATCCTATCATACAAGTGTATACTCAAACTAACGTTTCTTAATGACAGACGGAACTAATGTCTCATACAGTTCTTCTATATCATTTGTTTGAGTTTTTATACAATAGGTCTTCGATTCCTCTAATGCATGGTGTGATAGGGGCTCCAATACGGAGGGATTGTTACTTAATTGAATTAATAAGGATTTCCAATTATCTGATGTGTTCTTGTTGATGAGTAACCCTGTCTTTTGGTGTGTGACAAACTCTGGAATAGAGGTTCCTTGATGCCCTATTATAGGTTTTCCACAGGCAAATGCTTCTAAAATAACACGACAGCAGGCCTCTGTTTTTGATGCAATAGCCACACAGTCTACAGCTTGCATAAATGGGATGGGATTATCTTGAAACCCCATCGCATGGATCTGATGTGAAAGAGATGAGTGTTCAATAATAGGCTGTAATAAGTTCTTGTAAGGTCTATCAATCCAATTCCCAACAATTAAAAAAGAGATATTAATAGGGGTTGCCTTTTTGAGGCCTTCTAATAACAGATGGAGTCCTTTGAAGGGTCTTAATGCTGCAAAAAAACCCACTAAAACATGATTGTCTGGAACTCCAAGTTCTTGTCTAAGTGTGGATTTCTTTTTGGGATGAAACATGGCTAAATTGACCCCATTTGGGATGATATCAATAGGGGTATCTGTGCCTGGAACTGTGTTTAAGATAGTGTCTTTTACGGTGTTTGAAACAGAAATAATATGACTGTTTTTTTGTTTTCTTAATAGAGGGATCATCCATTTTGGAACGCTATCATCGCGCCAATGATGACATTGAGGGCAGCCTAATTTTTTGCCTAAAAGCTGGGCAAGGGTTGAGGTGTAGATAGAGTTGCTGTGAATCAGGGCTGGTTGAAAGTCTTGAAGCTGTTTTCTGAGTCGGAACCATAATTGCTGTCTTAATAGCCAATCTAAATTGAACAAATTGGGTGTTTTATTATAGGTCATAAGTGGGATATTGAGATGACGGAGCTTACTGACTAAGGGGCCCTCTGATGATATTAGGACACAGGGCTCAAATCGCTCTTTGTCCAGATGCGTGAGAAGTGATAAGAAGCTGATTTCAGCACCCCCAAGTTCCGTTGAGGGCACCAGATATAATATGCGTATTTTAGCTGGATGTGCCATGGCTATGTGTTTCTTTAGGGGCGAGACGTTTGAAGAGATTGATGTAGTGTTGGGTGGTCTTTTTCAAGGTATAGGTGGTTGATACATAGTTATAAGCGTTCTCTCCCAGTTGTTTTTGAAGTTGAGTGTCTTGCGCAAGTTTGGAGATGGCCTGTGCAATTTCTTTGGGGTCCCAGGGGTCTACCAGTAAGCCTGTTTTTTCGTGCTGGATGGTCTCTAAAGGGCCCCCTTCATTTGATCCAATGGTAGTTTTTTTGTGGTAGGCCGCTTCGATAGGGATAAAGCCCAAGGGTTCACCAAAGGGAACAAACACAATAAACTGGCATCGGTTATAAAACGCACTAAGTTCGTTTTCTGATAGGGTTCCTTCAAACTGAATATTGGTTAATTCTAGTCTTTTTATGAGTGCTTTAAAGGGCTGTTCATAACTGCCGGTTCCCACAATATGACATCTGAGTCGATTAAATAATATGGGGTTTGTTTGGCGAATATGGTGTAATGCGAGAAGGACATTGGGGATATTCTTTTTGAGTTCTAGTCTTGATACCATGCCTATGATAATGGTTCTAGATGTTGTCTGATGGTTAGGAGATATTTGGACGTGTGTTCCGAAAGGGAAAACACGGGCTTTTTGATTATAGATGTTTTGGATATGATGTTGGGTAAAGGCACTATTGGTGATAATGGCATCCATTAACTGGATGGCGGTTTTATCTTGCTCAATGAGTGATTGCGGTGGTTGGGTAGATAGCGTTGTTTTGGTATAGGGGGTGTTATGGTTTTCGGAGTCTAGAGTTAGATGGTAAGGGTCAAGATGATGTTGGTAAAGATTCCGAGAGGGTTCATGGCAGGTCCAAATAATGGTTTTATCAGCAGGCTTTTTCTCTTTTAAAGCACTAGCTAGCCATAGTGTGGCCGGAAAATTGTGGACATTAATAATGGCCATGTGTTTCAGATAGGGTCGTAATCGCCAGCCCATGAGACGGATATTACGACGATGGGTATCGCCTGGCGGAATGAAGGGCAAATAAAGGGATTGGGTTTCAATGTTGGCACTGTGGAATTTCGTTAGAGCTTTCTTTGAAAAGCTGAGTGCTAGTATTGTGACGGCATATCCTTGTTGGACTAAATCGTTGGCAAGCCAAAGGATATGTTGTTCTGCACCGCCAAGTGTTTTGAAGGTAGGGTGAAGGATACCGATTTTTGTAGGTCTTTTCATGTAATGATAGGCCTATTGTGAATGGGCTTAGGCGTGTTGGTCAACAGGGATGTTGTGAACCGTTTCTTTTGGGTTTCGACTGGTAAAGGAATGGTCTTGTTTCAGAATTATTGTGGAAGTTTAGAAGAGTTGCAAGTGCTTGTATTTGTTTT
>CAZIOF010000246.1:0-10011 GCA_964540745.1 uncultured Candidatus Marinamargulisbacteria bacterium | reverse complement strand
ATTTCTCCTGATGGAAATCCTACGCCTGCATTACTTACTCGAGTTTCTTTAAATGCTGCTAAAATACCTGGATCTAGCTCGGATTTCAATACAATATAGCCGCCTAGTACAAGAATATCCATGTCTGTATTTAAAAAACAGTGCCATGCATTTTCAGGCGTACAGACAATGGGTTCACCTCGAACATTGAAACTCGTATTAATAAGGACATCAATACCTGTCTCTTTTTTAAAGGCTTGTAACAACCTCCAATAGAGGGGGTTCGTTGTTTTTTTAACGGTTTGTAAACGTGCCGAATAATCAATGTGCGTAATCGCAGGTAGGTCAGACCTTTGGACATAGAGTCTCGGATACAGATCCAGTTTATGATACGCGTCTGGTAAGGGTTGACGTCGTTGCTCTGTCACCGGTGCTACAAAGGACATATAAGGGGACTCTTTCTCTATATCAAAATAGTGCTGAACATTTTCCTCGGATACTGACGGTGCAAAGGGGCGAAAGCCCTCCCTCTTTTTGATTTTCAGGTTCAATCGTTTCTGCATCTCCTTATCGCGAGGATCGGCTAATATACTCCGATTCCCCAATGCTCTAGGCCCCCATTCCATTCGCCCTTGAAACCAACCTACGATATTCCCTGTAGCTAACAACGCGGCTACCTTCTCACATAAAATCTCGTCACCATGCCAGGTCCCTTTTTCAATACCATATTTATCTAATAAGCACCGCATTTGATGTGACTCAAACGACGGACCTAAATAACTTCCCTGCATGGCGTCTTCTTTAATGGGATGCCGGTCTTTATCTAAATAAATATGGTAGCCTGCATAGGCGGCACCTAGTGCCCCCCCTGCATCACCCGCTGCTGGCTGGACCCACACATCATCAAAAATTCCAGACCGTAATAGCTTCCCGTTTGCAACACAATTTAAGGCTACCCCGCCGGCTAAAACCACCTGTTTACACCCCGTTAATTCTTGGGTTGTTTTAGCACACTTTAACACTATCTCTTCAGTGACTTGTTGAGCTGCTAATGCCAAATTCATGTAGTCTTGGGTCAGCGCCGTTTCTGACGCTCTCTTTTTAAGTTTAAATAAGGATTCCCATTTCTGGTCACAACACATTCTAAGACCTGTTGCATAATCAAAATAGGCCATGTTTAGCAAGAAGGATCCGTCATCACGAACATCGATTAAATGGTCCAACATGAGCTGCTTGTAATGCGAAACAGCTGGGTCCTCGAGGTTCCCATAGGGGGCTAAGCCCATCACCTTGTATTCACCGCTATTCACTTTAAACCCACAATAGTAGGTAAGTGCTGAGTAAAACAAGCCCAATGAATGTGGAAAATGGATTTCCTTTAATATGTCAATATGGCGCCCCTCACCCTTGCCTATGGTTAAGGTTGCCCATTCGCCCACCCCATCAATGGTTAATATACCTGCTGTTTCAAAAGGTGATGGATAAAAAGCGCTAGCGGCATGAGAGAGATGATGTTCTGTAAATAAGACCGGACAGTTCCCTAAGCCGCCCTTGTTCAATGCGTTTAATTCCCTTTTGAGAATTGTTTTCAAAAAGATCTTTTCTTTTACCCATACTGGCAAGGCTTTTAGAAAGCTCCTAAGCCCTCTGGGAGCAAAGGTATGGTAAGTCTCTAATAACCGTTCAAACTTTAAAAAGGGCTTATCATAAAAAACTACCGCACTGAGATCGTTAAGGGTGATCCCTGCCTCTTCTAACAAATAAGAGATGGCATTCGTGGGGAACCGATCATCATGTTTTTTTCGAGAAAAGCGCTCTTCCTGTGCTGCCCCAATAATCCGATCGTCTGCCAAAAGGACCGCTGCACTGTCGTGATAATAGGCCGATATCCCAAGAATAAACGACGCCCCGCTCATTAAAACATCCTCTCTAAGTCGGCTTTTGTATAACGCTTCGTTCGGGAAAGAAAAACACTCTCTTTTGACCGTTTCCATTTCTCCATTTGCAGTGACTCTCCTGATATTAGACGACGACAAACCCCCACTGGCGTTACGATAATAAAATAGAGGCTGCTTAATAGTAGGTGTGAGACAACAAAACTTAAGCCCTCCCCTACCATCAACCAACACCAGGCAACGGGTTTAAAACATACGGGCAGTAATAACGCCGCTAAGAGGCAGGCAATAACATAGGCTGATAACTGTGAAGACGCATTGACATGGTCAATAATTAATAAGACCCCTGCTATTAAAATCCCCATCTCTTTTTGCTGAATGATCGTGATATCATTATAGCCTCTTATCTGCATATGTACTTAAGCCTCCTCATTGATCGCTAACTAAGCGTGTTGTCGCGCTAAAACGCCTTCATTGGGTTGCTTACACGCTAACTTTCGTGACTTTTTAACCGGTAAGCGATGTCGACATTCCGGACAATTTGGCTGGCGTGTGTTTATCCTATGCCATTGTAACACCGCTTCCTTATTAAAGGTATAATGACAGCTCAACCGAACGGGTTCTACAAAAGCCTCTCTTTCAATAGAACAACAACATGTGAGGTTTAATCGCGTCTCCATAGTTACCAGAGAGGCTCTTTCTGGTTGAGAAAGAAGGCCTATGGCAGATTTATACCGTTTCTTTCCATCAGCGGCCAATGCCTCCAACACCAAATAAGTTTGCATCTCTTGACTATCTTCTAAATAGGAAAAGATTTCAAAACAATTTCTTTCAAACGCGTGATGTTGTTGCCCAAGCAAGGCCTCCTTATCAAAGAAAACGGCCTTGGCTAATGGTTTTTCCTCCAAACTAAGCATGGGACTTATAAACCACGGTTATCGTATAGTCGTATAGGAATAGCGGCCCAAGTCTGTCTCAAATAATGCGGTTGAACTATCTGAAACAAGACTTAAAACTCTATCTATATGCTTTATCGTTTGGCTACAAATTTTGGTTAGCATTAGGGGCCTAACTTATAGTATGATTCACGGATCGTTGGGTTAGTCTTATTTTCTCCATAAGCTACTTGATTGACAAGTAGAAACATGGGTTATAGAATCCTCGTCTTTATGCAGTAATTTTATACATATCTATCTAATAATTTACCTCATCAATAGCCAAGGACATTTACATATGTTAAAACATATTTCTTTTATACAACTTAATGGCTCACCTAGTAATTCCATCTGTTACACACCACCACTATCATCTTTAACTGTTGATAATATGACAGGTCTCTTACGCCACTTTACGACAATAAAGAAGCGATGTGATTTGAGTTTATATGATCGTTCACCCTCACACACTAAAGGCCTCTCGTTACCCCTTCTTCATATTGCCTGTGCACTAGGACTCCCCAAACTTGTGAGTTTTTTGTTAAGTCATGGCGCTAGCCCAACTTGTTCAGGACAACTCCCCTATGTAAAACAACTGCTCACACCTATCGATTTGAAACAGCTGCTTATCACCACTCATAAACAGGATCAAAGATTTCCTGAACATGCCGGCTTTTACCGTACTATACACTATTTATTAAAACCTTATTTAAGACATGGTATATCACGACAGACGCCTCGTCATTTAGAAACTGTCTATCTTGATAGAAAGACGATTGATATTCGCTACAAACACGCCCCAGAACCTCTTGCCCAAGTGTCCCCTTTTACAACTGACCCACACGGAACTTCATTAATAGAATTTGCGATCGCTCACCATATTCACACGCCCTGTATAGAAGACTCCTTATTTGGCGAACTCGTTACACGCTACCCGTCTGTTATACAACCATCTCAGGGCCTTAGAGTTCATCACATCCCACCAATCCACATTGCACTGTGGTTTGGACATGATTCGATAGCGACGTATTTGCTAAAGGAACTACCTCAACCGCCAATCGCACAGATTTTAGGTACAGAGCTATACTATACGAGCGTCCCTGATATGTTGAACTATTATCTTCATACCTATTGATCCCATGCCTGGAGGAAGCAGCCCTATTTAGGGGTATCACTATCTACCATAATCTTTCGATGTTTTGTCTAGCCCCAAAACCGGGTATTTCTATAATAAGAGAAATGAAGTGATAGTACTGTCTGCCACGCTTACGTCACAAAACAGTACTAGAAGTGGTCGTTTTTTTGCCATAAAAGGGGGGATAGAAGGAGAGCTCACGCTCTCCTTTTTGATGTTGTCTAAAGGAGACGCCCCTTATCGATAAACGGTGTCTCTATTTAGAACCCACCCACCACATCTTATACAGGTACCTCTCGCCTATTTACAAAGACAACATCTGTGTGACCTTCTTTATCTGCGATATTTTTATGAACCCTATCTTTATCTAAATAATCAAAGTTATAGCTCATTAAATAATCTCGAATTTCCGAAAAGATCCCCATGTTCGTGTCATTGTGCTTCATCACCTGGGCCTCTGTTTGAATCATCTTAACGGTGGAAAGTAGGGGCCCTAACCCCTTTAAGGCTCTTAATTCAGCACCTTCCAAATCCATCCATAACAGATCTATCTGTTCAATATTATTCTCTTTACAAAAGGACTCTAAAGTGATTGCCTCTACCTCCACTTTATCTGTATAAATGCCTTCAGGACTATTCTCATTTTTTGTTGCTGCATCATAGCCAAAGGGATACAGTGATGACCCCCCTGATACATATATCTCTTCTCGACCCCCTCTGTAAGAGGATGGAATCGATGTGACGGATTTCTCTCGATTTATTTTATAAAATGTTAAGGTACCATTCTGATCGCTTACGGCCTTGGTTACGAGTCGGACACGGGGTTCCGTTTTGGCTTTTTCTTTACATATCGGAATTAGATCATCATTGCATTCAAACGCAACAATCTTCGCATTTTGAAATTTATTGGCTAGCTCAATACTTTGTTCTAAATCTCTGGACCCCACATCAAAAATCACCTTAATATCTGCCGGATCTAGACGTTTTTTTATATGCTTAATAAATCCGTCTGTTTCTCTAGGATAAAAATAATGATATATCTCTTTTAGTAATGTTTTCATAACACAGACTATATCACTTAAAACCCAGGATCACAAAAGTGTACACGCTGTACCAAAAAAGAGGCAAGTTGGACAGTACTACTACCCTTTTTTATCGTCATAGCGAGCCTTGTCGGACGACCCTCATCACTAATCAGCCATTAACTATGACTGAAAAAGTAAATATACGAAACTTGATTTTATTTAATACGATGTTTATAACACTATCTGCTTTATAAGCCACCTTTAAACGGATACAACGTGACCAAGTGGATACAATAACCGCATTACTAACCGCCTCTATATCTCCCTCAGAACATGTCAGCCCTCTTCATCTTATGGTAAGACTTGCCCCAACGGCGCTGAAGCAAGCTCATAGGAACTAAATTAAAAGAATCTATAGTCACTAAGCGCCCTTTATTTAGTATCCTTCTTTTTCACATGTTTGTGACCACTTAAGACACCCATATGAAGTTAGGGATATAATGATAAACACCAGAAATGTGTGAATAAATCCACCATGATTTAATGTCAAATGAGGGATCAAACTGGGAGGATTCATGTGAACGGTTTCAGAGATGAGGATGAGCTGTCTTAAAAGAGGTAAGACAAATTGATTCACTGATGATGACACAACATGCATAAAACTACCCCCAACAAGCATCCCTATCCCCATTTGAGTTAAGCCTTTATTTTTTAGAAATTCTTTAAAGACACGTTTCATTGGTTTCTCCCTTTAGCCCCTAATCACACTTTTTCAACAACGTGTCCTTGGGATGCGCTTATTAGCTAATCGGGCTTATGAGTCGGCTTCCATTATTCGGAAGGCTTGCCATGCTAAGACACCCCCTAACAACTGACTCCCTAAATAAACGCCTATTGTGGTTAACTCAGAAAGCCCCATCACAATCAACCCTACAGCGATAGCCGGATTAAACACCGCCCCAGAAACGTTTCCAACCGCATAAGTGCCCGCTAAAACAGTCATCCCAATTGCTAATCCAAAATAATGATTACCTGAAGTTCGTTTAGAGAAGGCCACATTCAAAATGACAAAGACAAGTGCAAACGTAAATAATAATTCTGCGATGAAGGCCGGTACAAGAGAAATGGATGCACTATTCCCTGCCCCTTTCATAAAGAGTACTGCGTAAGCCGCTAACACGGCTCCCAACAATTGGGCGAATAGGTAATAAGGCACTTCTTTTAATGGGCATTTCTTACTTAAATAGACCCCTAAGGTTACGGCTGGATTATAATGTGCGCCAGAAATGGGTCCGCCTGCATATATCAAGGCAATAAGAATTGTACCTATAGCTAAGGGTGCAAAAAGCCCAATAGACGGTGAGATAACACTTGCTCCTATTGTTAACATTAAGAAAAATGTCCCAATAAATTCCATCACGTAGGTTTTCATGCGGCACCTCGCTGTTTATTTTTTGCACTGTCTGGGATAGAACTTAGTATATCGTTCTTCTCACTTAATCTCAAATATACCCACCCGTAGCGCCTACATTATTAAGGTCTCATGTCTTATTTTTATAAGCATTTACGACTTTCATGCGTGTGATACAGAATCATATGACCTTCTTTAGGGCTAATGATAACATGCGCATGGTAAAAGTCTTTTTCACTCAGTTTTGAGTCATAACCTTCTTCTAATATCAATGGGACGTCTATTCAATCTAGACTTTATTCCAGATTCGTGGAATAAGCTTATTCAATTTAGAACAGATCGTCTTGTATGAGATCTGTAAAAAATGAAATTATTTATGTTTCCTGACAACAATAGATTTGTTTAGTATATTAGTATCAATAATATCGCGCTAGAATTTCTTTATCTAGAAACATGGAGTATAACATGATTCATTACAAGTTTCTTTCGATCAATACTAAACCTATGCCTGATCTTAAAGACAGACCTTCTTCCGAAGTAGTTTGCGTCGTTCCGAAGGAGCAAAATTATACGGACCAATTTAAAAAACAGGCCTTATTTGCTATAGGAAGACTAAGACTTATGAGCAAAGCGATTCCGAAGCCGCTCTCATCTATTTGCAGCTACTCATTTAGGGCCGTTCTCCCTGAAAAGGGGGCATATGCCGAAACGAAACCCGATCTGAAAATGAGCACTGGATATGGCGCCATGAACATTGTTGATACCTCTCAAAAGCATACAGAAACAGCCCCCTTATTCTCTGTCTCAACCGCTATACGATATTTCTGTTGTTGCTGTTCTAAAGAGACGGTATCTAAAGAGACGGTATCTAAAGAGGCAGCCTTGGACTGGAAGGCGCTAGACATACAAAAAATGGCACCCGACCTGGAAAGAAATCGACTAACAATGTATGAGAATGTATCCTTGAATAAGTTTACGTTAAAACTACTAAAAGATCAGGATGTACTGAGACTAAAAAGGTATTCCCAAGAAGAGATTGCTACCTATCGCACATTAAATAAGCGTTTAAAGAATAAAGTTGGCGATGACCCCATGGTTCCTATGTTAGTATATCCCGTATATCATCACCGTTTAGAAAACCTCCTATTAAATGCTATTCCAGGGGCTTGGAAAGTAAGATTTAGACATGGTATTGGAGGCGGTCCTGGAACTATCAATTGTTTATATATTCCTCGGTCTAAAGTTCCGATATTTAAAACATTACATACACATCTACCTAAAGATTATACAACGCATGAGGTTCAGAAAGATGATTCTATAGTCTCTATACAAAAGAACCCTTATCATAACAAAAACGAATTCCCATTCTCAATTTTTAGTGGGTGTGTGGTCTTATCTCATTCTAGTTATTAACAGTTAACCAACCCTAAGGACTCGATTGAAACACATGGGTAGCACGAGCCCCCCATCTCATTCCTCACGAACCATTAACGTCTCCCGTAAGGAGCGGATATCGACTGAAGCGAAAATGGTATATATGGAAAAATGGCGGGGACGACGGGACTCGAACCCGCGACCTCCTGCGTGACAGGCAGGCGTTCTAACCAAAACTGAACTACGTCCCCGTAATCAAGTCGAAACAGTATTATATAGATATTTGATTATTTTTCCAAGCCGAGAATTATTGGAGGTTCAAACTTGACCTAGAAGTGTGTACAATGGGAGTGATTATTTTTGGAGGGGTTCGTTTGACATGACTGCTTATCGTTCATTTAATTACCTTGTCCGTTTCCTTATAGCGTGTGTGCTATGTTCAATCTCTATACATGCACAAACCCATTACTTTAATCCTCGAACACAAGTTAATCTCACTATCCCCAATATTTGGACCCGTTCAACACATCCTAACCCTCGTTATTTTTCGTTAAAACATACGGATATCGTTGCTACCGTCAATATCTCTACCCATTACTTTTCTAACCCTGTTACGATTAATGGCTTCCAAATCATGAAAAAGACCTCGGCCTACGACGGTTGGGAAAATATTGGTGAAAAAGAAGGATCTCAATACGAAGCCCTACTCGCTAATGTGAGTGAAAATTATAAGGCTATCTATCGAAAACGTATATTGGATGACCAACTCAAAGTCAGAAAACTCATTGCTGCAGAATACTATTATCTACTTAACCCTAAAAAGGGCTATATCTTTTCGGTTCTCACCTATCAAAAGGACTGGCAAGCTATTCAACACTCTATTAAACAACTTCTGAATAGTTTTTGGATAGGCACTGGCGATCGCCCTCAAGCTTATAAACCAGATTCGGAAGGTCCTGACTGGGAAATGGTAGGAAAAAATGCATCCAATCAACACTACGTTGACATGTTTAGTGCGCCTGTTTCAACCAATGTTTCTTGGCAATTCGATCTCCCTCTAGCCATCACCAATGCCACTACGTTACAGCCTGTTATTAGTGATAATTCCCTTTTTTTTCACTCGAACAACTTTTTATATTCTTTAGATCGCAAAACTGGACAAATCAACTGGCGCTTCAAACTTAGTGCGTCTATTTTAAAACACCTCATTTATAAAGATAATGCGCTCTATCTTATTAAGGACGGAAAGGCCCCAACCCTTATCTCTCTACAGGCAGATACGGGCACGCTTTTATATAAACAGCCATTAGAATCGGCTCACTATTCGGACCCTATTATTTCTTCTGGACATCTTTTTATTGTAGATAATCATAAGCTTAAAAGCTTCATTGCTAAAACAGGTAAACTCCGTTGGCAAATTGACCAATCTTTTGATTCTAGTTTTCATCCTGTTGTTGCGGGGAATATGTTGCTTGCCCTAGATACGGATCATACGCTCCATTCTTTTTTCCCCCAAACAGGGACCCCTGTTTGGGCCATGCCCCAAGCCTCTGCCTTACTCTTCCCCCCTTCTATTTATAAAAATAACATTATTATTTGTCGCGCGCCTGATACAAATAGCGCCCATGAGTCGCCTATTATTGAAGCCTTACATTTGAAAACTGGCTCGCTTGTTTGGAGCTACCCCATCAATCTAGTCAGTAGCACGTTAGTATCTGGGCCCTCGGTAGGTAAAGACACCGTTGTTATACCTATTAAAATTCCGACTGGGTTCTTATCCTTTTCTAGCCACGGTGATGACTTACTTATCTGCCTAGATATTAATACAGGGGAACTTCTTTGGTCTAAATCTGAGCTTGGCACTTACCTACGTCGTCCTATTACGACTAAGAATATGGTGCTTGTCCAGCGTGAAAACAGTGATTCTCAAACACATATTCTAGGGTTTGATCACCAGACTGGCGATTTAAAATATACCTATACCCCCGGGAATGAGCTCGCCTCTACCTTGACTCAATTTGATTTTACAGTACACTCTAATAATCTATTTCTCTTAAGTAAAGACACTGTCTCTACCCTCTTTTGCTTAGAGTAGCTTATTCGTTTATCTATTGCTTTATTTGTCCTGTGGTATACTTTAGACTATGCCCACCTCTTCGGCGATCTCTAAGCGCATCCTTTGGATAAGCATAGGGTGTATCTCTCTTATTGTTGGAGCTCTCTATCTTCCCACTTTTAAATTTGACTTTTTAGGTTG
>CAZIOF010000245.1:0-4415 GCA_964540745.1 uncultured Candidatus Marinamargulisbacteria bacterium | reverse complement strand
GGCCCTTCTTGATGAAATCCTTCTAAATGGGGGTAGTAGCGTTGAAAGCGTTTTTTGATGGGGGTGTCTAGGTTTAGGAGTAGTTTACTGCTTCCTAAATAACAGATACGTGAATAGTTGAGTAAATTACCGCCAAAACCCTCCATAACGGTGATAGATACTTTGGGGTTCAGCATAATATTTTTGGTGTGTTCCGCAATGGTACTCACAAGAATAAAGAGATGTCCTTCTTCATCAAAGGTATAAGGCACAATGGACCCAAAAGGGAATCCTGAAATTTCAGACGAATGGGTGGATAAAAGTCCGTAATTTTGACGTTTTAAGAGTAACCGGGTTAGACGACTATTTTCGGTAGTGAGTGACATGGTGTCCTAATCTTAGAGGAGAAACCATGTTTTGAGAAGCTCAAACTTTGATTTGGCATCCCTTTTTGATTTGGATATTGACTGATTAGACCTATCTCTATTATGGTATTTTTGAGGTGATAATCATGAATAAACAATATAAGATTAAATCTGCCATGATCGTTGGTCTGGTGGTCGCGGCCGTTTTGTCGACCGTGAGTTATGCAGGTTGTGGGATGTGTGGTTCAGGTGCAGAAAAAAAACAGACTGTTATGTCTAAGTCTAAATGTGGCGTAGGCTGTCAAACCTATAAAAAAGAATGCCATTCACAGTTGAACTTGACGGATTCGGAGATGACATCTTTTAAGGCACTTAAACAAAAGCATGCCGGTATAAAGGCCAATCGAAAGTCTGTTAATCAGCTTAAGCAACGCATCCAATCTAGCCTGGAAAAGAAACGTCTCCGTGGCAAGGGGATGAAGGAATTACGCGAGGCTTTTTCCGCTTATGATCATGAGGTGTCGCATCTTAATACAGATGTAACGGCATTTCTTTCAGAGTTAAAATCAAGTCTATCATCGGCGTCTTTTGACCGGTACTTAGCTGTTCGAGCTAAAGAAGCCGATTGTACAAGCTGTCAATTCTTTTAAGACAGCGTTATTCACGGGATTACAGGAAAAGGACATGGTGATCACCATGTCCTTTTTATATCTAAAAGGACATTTTGAAACCCAGTATAGGGATTCTTGGTAGTAGAGATACCTTGTTTTGTTCAGTATAGTCCTCGTTGTAACCGTATTGTGCGATATTGGGTGTGTTGAAAATATTAATCATGCCAACATAGAATTGCCACCCACTATCAGGGAAATTAACTTCTAACCAGAGGTCAAATCGGTTATACCAGGGTAGGCGTGCCGCATTTTTAGGGCCTTCGTTAGTGATGTAGATTCCTGTCCCTATTCCCAATTCGCCTAAATTTCCTTGGATGGC
Source organism: uncultured Candidatus Marinamargulisbacteria bacterium (assembly GCA_964540745.1). Lineage (GTDB taxonomy): Bacteria > Margulisbacteria > Marinamargulisbacteria > JABIPA01 > JABIPA01 > CAZIOF01. The sequence goes on along the minus strand of CAZIOF010000245.1, from coordinate 3,081 downwards.
AGTATAGGGTTTACCTGATGCTATTTGTGCCTTTCCCACAATCGTAACTATCTCATTGATTTTGTAGTGATTGGTAAGGCTCAACGTATGACGCTGGTCATGATCGGCATAATACCAGTTGTCGTCCTGATCCCAGTATTTAATTCGGGAGTACGTATAGCTGAGCCAACCGCTCCAAGGACCGGTTTCTTTTTTTTCAATAAAGACTTCTAGTCCTGTGGCAACCCCTTTTTTATCATTTGTGTACTGGGTAATAATGCCAGAGGTTGGGCTACGTTGTGTGTAGACTAAGTCTTGATAATCTTTATGAAAGAGTTCCGTTCGAAACATCCAGTTTGGTGCGATGTTGAGTTCATAGCCGGCATTGTAGTGGATGGCCGCTTCAGGCTTTAAATCTTGAAGTGACTCTTCTAGCGTTCGTAATGATCCTACAAAACTTGTGAATAGACCTGTTGACAGCGTAAACACGGAGCGTTCTCTGTCGCCTAGGTAAACAAGTAGTCGTGGCTGAAGGGACCTTAATCGAGGGGTTTCATTAAGGGGAACCCATTCGTATCGAACACCGCCATTAATGCTAAGTAGCTTTGGCAAAGGTGTCCATTCGTCTTGGATATAAGTACTATGATAGAAAAAGTTATCTTCTTGCCATCGAATGGTTCTATCTCTAGTAACAGATTCCTCATAGTCTGGTTTCGGGGGGATTGTAAAACGAATATCTTGGTTTTCTCTCGAACTGAAAAGTTGCACTCCTGTTGAGAGGACATGGCCAAACCCTTTTAATCGTGTTTCAAAGGCTGTTAAAAGCGGTTTTTGTTCAAGAGTGGCGTTACCGGGTAAGTCGCCAGAAATAGAAAAGGATCCACCTGTGATTTCTTGGCCGATAGAGAGTTCTGTTTCTACATGTTTGGTCCAGTTATCAATGAGCCGTAATTGATAGAGGTCCGTATTAAAGTCGAATTCGATACCATCAACTCCTTTTAGTGTGGTATTAGACTCGTCTTCATTGATAATATTTGCTGCTTCATGGTAGCGGCTTACTTGGAGGCTTAGTTTATGTTGAGGGGTGAGTTTAAAAAAAAGCTTACCAAAATAGGACTCGTAAAAGGGTAATAAGGTGTTTTCTACAAAGAATTTACCTAAGACATCGTAATAGGTGCGACGTGTAGCAATAAGCCAGGAACTCTTATAGGGTTCTATGGGGCCCTGTGAGATGATGTTTAACTCTGTTAAATTGGTGTCGATGTCGGTGACGGTTTTCTTTAGATTTCCGTTGATTTGTTCAATATCGATAACGGCACTTAAGATGGACCCGTATCGGGCAGGGAATCCGCCTGCATAGAATGTGATTTTGTCTACTAATTTGGGGTTGACTTTACTAATGAGTCCACCGAAGAAATAGGGGTTTCGATACAAGAAATTGTCTACTACTTGGAGGGATTCGTAGACCCGTCCACCGCGGATATAAAGGACGGCATTGGGGCCACTACTCACCACCCCAGGTAAACTTTTTATGACTTGAGTTGTATCCGAAAAGAGTCCACCACCCACACTGAATCGTTGAATAGTTTCTTTCGATAATACTTGTTTACTGACTTCTGCCTTTACCTTTTTCTTTTGTCTTATGATCTGAGGTTTGGCATTAAAGATCATCTTGGGATCACTTTTTTGGATGTCCTGATCATTAATTATGGTGGTTTGTGATGAAGTGGGGGCGAGATTTTGCGTTAGATTGCGGGTTGTTCCGAAGGTTGTCATCGCGAATAGAAATAAATAGAGTATGACAATCATGACGTGGCGTAACATAGTGTTTAAGATTCTATCATGATCTTATGATCTTATGATCTTATGATCTTATGATCTTATGATCTTATGATCTTATGATCTTATGATCTTATGATCTTATGATCTTAATAGATTTTGGTGTTTTGTGGTGTTTAACTTAACACCGACCATCTTTGCCGTAGAGGTCATCGATAATGACACTATCGATAATCTTATAGGGGATTTCAAGTATTCCAAATTTGGTTTTAATTTTAACGGTTTTTTCTGTTGTAATACTGATGTCGCCAGTAATGATTTGACCCGATTTTGTAATGACAGCCTCTTTTGCTAGGAGTGGGTTAGATATACTAGCCAACATAATAATTGTGGTAATGACTATATAATGGATAATGTTTGTTGCATTCATGATGTCCTCCCAGTGTTAAGGTGCTCACTTGTATCATTCCCATAAATAGATAATGTTTAAACATAGTTGTTTTAATGTTTTATCATTGTTTCGATCTCTTTGCCTTATGACTAATATATGAGAGATGTATTAACATATGCATCATTATCGTAATGATTTTGATTAATTTAAAAAAAATGCTTTTTTATTATTCGTCTTATTTAAAAAAACTTAATTGATATGGATATATAGATAAGGTTTAGACTTTTTATTAATTAAATAATTTGAAATGCTATTTAATTTATTTTTTATAATTTATTGTAAGTATAAGTATTTTAAATAAAAATAAAGGGGTAGTTATGTTTTGCTGTTTAAGTGGTAGGAATTCTCGTATAAAGAAATTGTCGAAAGAGTATATAAAGCGTAAAAAAGAAGAACACTCGAAGAAAACTCGAAACATGTTTGATAATATTTGTAAAAAATCAAAACCGTTGTTTAAGGGGATGACTAATCCAAATCCTTTTGGTCAGTATATAGCGTTTGCGCTGGAGAATTCGGCGGATAATGAGGGAAAGATCTCTTGGCCTCATTTTGAAGAATCTTTACGAGGCTCGTTATCTTTTATTGAGGATAAGGAGGTTAAGGAATTGATTGTTCAGGTAGGGAACTCATGTGTACCACGACATAATTGTGTTTGATTAGTCTCAGAGCTTTTGATTTAACGTTGTGAGTGATAATCCTGTCGAACAGACTTAAAAAAAGAAAGAGCGCCAGGTGTTTTGTAATCTGGATAGGTCCAGGGTAGCTCTGTATAGCTGTTATTTTTGTATATAAGGGTGAGTTCTGCATAAATGCCCTCATTAAGTGGGATTCGGTGGCTGAAGTTTTTGGTTGAGAGAAGCATAAGATTATGA
>CAZIOF010000244.1:0-3089 GCA_964540745.1 uncultured Candidatus Marinamargulisbacteria bacterium | reverse complement strand
GCGACAAATTCATCTGTATTTTCGCCACCAGCCGCCCCCTTACAAAGAACCCAGGCACCCCCCCAATCGCCACTTATAAGTCTAAAACCCCCAGAAAAACCATTTAATGACACACTATCTGAAAAGCTATTTAATAAGCTTGAACAAGGACCTGAAAGTAAACAGAAATACCCCGATTTTACAAAAAATATCATATCCTTGATCAATAAACACACCACCCTAATATCTGCTAAAGATAAATACGGATCCACCCCATTACATTGGGCGGCAATAAAAGGATATACAAAAATAGCACAAGCCCTCATACAAAAAGGCGCTAACGTGAATGCACAAGACGAACAAAATACGGCCCCTCTACATTGGGCGACAAGTAAAGGACACCATCTAATTGTACAAGAACTCATAAAAAACAGTGCTAATATAGATATTAGAAATAAAGACGGACAAACACCATTGCACATAGCAGTACTATACAACCATGATGGCATATTAGTAGAGCTAATACTATCAGGAGCCAATAAAACAACTCCCGTAAAGAGCGGTGATTATAAAGGCAAAACCCCACTAGACTTAGCAATAGATAGAGGCGATTCCGATTCCGTCACCCGAAACCTACTCGAAGAAGACAATAAGAGTCTGCATAAAAATGAATGCTATCATCCCCTATCGGCCCCCAGGCACAGCTCTCTTTCGTTCGCTTGGCATATTTAGTTGGCTTCTATAATACTTAACTATTATTATTTTATATATCTCATAGATTTAAAGAGGGGACAATAATTAATAAAGTCCTTGCCTTAAAAAATGGTATCGATCTCCCACTAATAGCGCTTCGGCCAAGATCAACTGAAGCATTTTCAAACAGCACTACAGATGGCAATAGGGTTTTGCATGATGACGATCAGACTTCCAACCGTGCTACAGTGGGATCACCGACATTTAGCAATAGCATTGTTTATGATCCTAGTCCCAATAACGATAGGGCGTTTCCTCTATTAATCAAACAACCATGAATCGTATCACCAGGTACACGTTGAAGCACATAGACTCATGGGCAAACCTCCTATCCCATCCAGACTTTGGTCCATACATCTTTAGAAAACTACCACCTAAAGAAGCCCTTACCTTACGTGAACCTGTAAAGATTGGCGTGATCTAGCATCAATCATGTCGTACTACGATGCCTAAGATCTGAAATACCCCTCTCTATAGACAAGGGGCTCAAGTTCTTCAAGGTATTTTATCAACACACGACAAACAGTCCCACTGCATTATCAATGGCCCTCAGCACATTAAATAAGGAGCCCTCTTTTAAAGAAGTTCAGAAACATTATCAGGAAAAAATAACCTCTTATGCAATATTCCTACAGAACCTAAACTCTATCACAGCCCAACAAGAACGGGTTCTTATCACCTTACACCACATCTTAAATTCTCTAGATCAACAAAAAGAGTGTCTTCGAATTATCGTCCTCTCTATGATGAAAGATAACCCTATTGATAAAAATGCCCTTGATTGTCATATTCAAGACCATATCAATAGGAACCTACCTACAGAAAAACTGGCACTATTCGAGAAACTTCAACTACCACCTGAACAGGCACCCCCCTCTCATACAGATGAAACTACATCTATGATTGAACAACATCCTATCCTAATATTTGCTAAGTATTGTGAGGACTGGACCCCACTCCATGTTACGGCAAATGAAAACCATACAGCCGTAGTAGAAAAACGACTAGAAGCTGGGTCCGATGTGAAGGCTCTAAGTAAACTGAACAGAACCCCACTGCTTTTGGCGTCAGAACGTGGATGGACAGAGGTTTCAAAACCACTCTTAGAAGCCGGGGCCAATCCAAATAGTATAAATACCTATGACACCCCACTGAATAGGCAAAAAATAAGGCCATTTATACTGTACTCATACAAGGCGGGGTAAGAGCATAGTTTTACTTGACATTCAGTCTGCCTCATAGACTATCGTTTAGGGGAAGGGTTATTCATGGCAACCCTTCCAACCATCCTATTTCTGTTATCTGACCAAAACTGCTTTAGGCTCCCATATCTCAAGCCAAGGTAAATATAGTTATCACCTTTTAGTTGCATTCAAACCTTTTTCATGGCATAAATAGTCGTCCTAGATAATATAGATCATTATTTTTTTAGATATCTAAAGGGGTTTAGATAGACATGATAAAAAAACAGTTAGCATTCATACAGGACTGTATTGAGCATGATGATATTCATCCTCATATAATTACGTATCTGGACCCTAAAGCAGTAGCACAATTTCTCAGATGCAATAAACGGCTCTACTACAAAACTGTATTACCCCATATTTGGACACAATTTATAACAACGCCCAACACATACACACCTCATCACTTAGACCTTTGGAAAACCCTAGCTATAGATAGGTTCCGTCGCGATACACCATGTGAAGAAGACGAAGAAAGACTCCTCTCATTACTAAAGGAAGAAAAGCTCGCCTTATCACTACAGAATGATTATCAGATCTTAGTTACAGACTATCAGAAGAAGTGCAACACTTATCAAAACTTCCAAACACTACTTTCAGCTCGCTTAGACAACAAGCAAACCTTAGACAAAAACCAAGAGACACAACTTGTAACACTCTATCACCTACATAAACAATATTTTTCTTGTTCAGATCAAGGCCACTTTCCTGAAAAAGCTGTCTCTCTCATGCAAGCCTACACTATTAATCTAGATGAACTTCACAAGAATATTCAAACATATACTAATGAGACCCTAGGTACAGAAAAAAATTTCCTATTCGAAAAACTCGAAGAAAACCCTGGCGATACTGAGGAAGAGAAAGCCACACATACAAGGGCGATTACACACTGGATCAGAGAACATCCACTCCTAGTATATGCTATAGATGCCTATGGTGCCACACAACTTCATGTTGCAGCACAAGAAGGACACACAGAAATAGCACAATCGCTCATAACCGCCAGAGCAGAGGTAAATACTAAAGAAGACGAAGGCGAACCGCCCCTACTATTGGCAGTAAAGAACGGACATACAGCAGCACACATACTCATATAATACTAAGCCAAAGTAA
>CAZIOF010000243.1:0-3668 GCA_964540745.1 uncultured Candidatus Marinamargulisbacteria bacterium | reverse complement strand
CCCCGGCGACGTGTTCCTCGATGCCGTCTTCGATCGCTGTCCGGTCTCCGGAGGCTTCCCAGTCCACCCAGGCGTACCCGTAGACCGCTCCGAAGGTGTCCGCTATGCAGGTCGGGATTCCCACACAGTTCATGCCGTCGTACCAGGCGGTGGCTACCGAGCTTGCAACACGTCGGATCTCAGCGGTGCCAGCGTCCAGGTCGATGGTGTCGATCAGCACCTCGTAGACGCCGAGTCCGCTGTTGGCCGCGAAGTAGGCCCGGCCGTCGTTGCTCCACGCCGCCCCGAAGGCCCCGGTGGGGATTCCATCGTTGGATCCGTCGGCTTCAAAAAGATCGACATCCCAGACGCCGGCCGGGTCGTCATACCGGTAGATACGCAACTCCCGTGTTCCCGTAACGCCCATCACGTAGGCGCCTTCACCGTCGCCGAGATCGGCCTTGACGGTGGCAATGTCTGAAACGCCACCACCTAGAGATCGGGTGATAGCGGGGGTGACCTCTGACAGGTCCACGGCATCATCCGGGTCGGCGAACCCTTCCATCTCGGCGCTCTCCTCAATCGCGTAAAAGTCCATTCCCTTCTCCCAGACGAAGGTTCCGTCGTCGTCGACGTCGCCGGCAGCAGAGTGCTCCGGGACCTGGGCCAAGAAGGCGCCGTTCTCGGCGTCGAAGCGCACCAGATAGCTCGGGGCGCCATTACCAGGCATCTTCATCAGCCCATATGCGACGAAGTCCACCGGGTTGATCCCCACTGCGTTCAGGCTCCCGAATGTGGGGGTGCGGTCAAACAGCAGCGAGTAGATCGCCGTGTACTCACCGGATGGGATGTCGAGTTGTTTGATATGGAAGCCGACGCCTATCTCACCGATGACCTGAATGAGGGCCGGATAAGCCGAGCAGTCGAATGCGGTGACGTTCACCTCAGGGCATTCGAGGATTTCTTTGACTCTTGTCGGGCTGTAGTTGGCGGCTTCGGCATCGGCGGTAATCACGATGGTGACTGATTCGACACCGGTCGCCGGGATGGTGGTCTCTTCCATGACCGCACCGGCTTCGGCGATTTCCGGTCCCCAGATGAGATCACTGCCGTCGTAAAGCGCGACGACCGCGTCGACCCCCGAGTCGGTGTTGTCAACCGAGAACGTCGCCGAGTCGCCGAGCGGGCTGCACACATGGCCGACGGTGAGCACCGGTTCGAACGGGAGCGGTTCACAGTCGAAGTCCTGAGGATCGGTTAAGCCTTCGAAGAACCGGTCGGGGTCCTCCGTGTCCTCAGCTATCCATTCGATGCTCCACGAGGCATCCTCAGGTAGGGAAAGAATCATCTCTTTGATGACCCCGGCATCGACCGTGTGGATCTCGGTAGTGTCGGTCTCTTCATCGACGATGAGAGAGACGACGAACGACGAGGCAACCTGTGAGTCAAGGTTGTCGAGAGTGATGCGGGCACCGCCGGCAGCACAGTCGGCCTGGATTTCCACAAGGACAACGAAGTCGTTGGGGCAGTCGACCCCGGCCTGGTTCCAGACGACGACCGGCTCGAAACCGAGGTCCAGATCGTCCTTTTGCGGGGCAGCTGTGACCACCAACGTGAGTGTCTCACCGCTAGGCGGTGGGACCTGGCGGCCGTAGACAGCTACGTCCCCCGGATCAACGACCGTAGAGCCAGATTGCGACTCAACCAGGTTCTCCGGCTGGGCGGCGCCGTGGTACACGAGCACCTCGAAACGGGCTTGGACTGTGGAAGCCGAGTTGTCGAACTCCATCAAGGCGCTGTCAGCGGCACAATCGATGTCGACCTCAACCGTTGGTTCAAACACCGGGGCACCAATCACGCCGGCGTCCGCCCGATGCACCACTGCCCCGGGCTCCACCGTGAATTCACCGGACACAGCTGACGATGAGCTCGAAGTTGTGGAAGTGGTGCTGCGCTGGGCGGTTGGGCGTCGGGTGACATCCGAGTCGATCTCAGATTCGACAACATCGTCATGTTTGTTTGCGGTGTAGCCGACCGGTTCAAACCCGAACGGGAAGTCGGCGTCTACGTAGTCGAAGGTGGCCCGGTAGGTGACCTTGTTGCCGGAGTTGTCCTCGGCCGGTATGTCCTTGACGAACCAGCGGAAGTCTCCGGTATCGCTTCCCGATGAGGAGCCTTGGCCGGTATAGGTCGATGGGATCGCCAACTCGCCTGGTTGGTGGCAGGCTTTGCCGTCGGAGTCGTAGAAGGCACTGGTGTTGGTGAGGGTGACGCTGACCCCAGACAGATGCTCCTCGACGCCGTACTCGACTGCGGTGCGGTCACCTGAGGACTCCCAGTCGACCCACACGTACCCGAAGGCGGCACCGAATACCTCCGGGAAGCAGTCGGGGATTCCCGGGCAGTTCATTCCGTCGTTGTTGCCACTCTGGCCTGACTTTCCGACCTTACGGACCTTGATGGTTCCGGCGGCCAGGTCGATGTCGTCGACAACTAGTTCGTAGACGCCTCCAGCATTTGCGGCCACCAGCAAGCGGTTCCCGATGTTCCACGCTGCCCCATAGCCGCCACCGGGGAGGCTGGCGGACTGCTCGGACGGGGTCGATCTCATGCTGACGGCAAGCACCTGGCCGATACTGATCTTGCTCGCGTCGGCGATCCCGTTCATGGTCATGAGCTCGCTGACCGTGAGGCCGTAGTCGGCGGCGATCTCCGAGAGGGTGTCGCCCGATCGGACCATGATCTCCACCGGCTCGAGGACCTGCAGTTGCGGTAGAGATTCGGAAGTTCCGTCAACCGGATGGAGCAGTCGACGACCCAGGTCGGCCCCCCGGTAGCCGATAGTGACAATCTGGTCTCCTCCATAGCCCACCCCGAACACGTAATCGGTCTCGCCAACTCCAAGATCGGCCCGGAGGTGGGCGAGGTCGACGGCGTGAGCGTAAAAGTCGCCGGCCCTTGAAGCGTCGAACACCGGGGGTGTTTCGCTGTAGTCGATGATCCTGGGGTCGTCGTGGCTGGCGTAGCCGACGAGATCAGCAACGTCGTCGGCAAGATACAGGCTGCCGCCAACCATCCACAGGAAGGTGCCGTTGGAATCGACGGTCGCCGAGTTAGACATGGTCGGCTTCAACGCCAGGTACTCGATCCGTTCGGTGTCGAAGCGAACAAGGTAGGACTTGCCGGCACCGTCTTCGTAGACGCTCATGACACCGTATGCGGCGCCGTCGACCGGGTTGAGGCCGACACCGTTGAGTTCCTCGTAGAGCGGGTCGGTGCTGGTGAACGGGATTGTGTACACCACCTGATAGGAGCCGGAGGCGACGTCGAGGGCGCTGACGTCGTAGCCCATGCCCGAGGCGGCTAGTAGGACCTGTATGGGTGTCTGGTAGGCGGCGCACTCGAACGGTCCGACCGGATCGACACAATCCGTCAGCGGCTGCCCGGTGCTACCCGTCTCGGTGAGGTCGGCCGTGCTCTGAGCGTGGGCTTCCCATTCGATCCGCCAGGGGACGTCTTCGAGTGCCGCCAAGGGAATGCCCGCTCGTTCCTGCAGCCCGACGGACACCCCCAGGTCTGCACCGACAGTGACCGGATCGATCGGGATCGGGTCGAGGCCGTCGACTATCAGGGTGAGGGTGAACTCAACATCAACGTCAGAACCGGTGTTGTCCAGCGTCGCCTTGACG
>CAZIOF010000242.1:0-9387 GCA_964540745.1 uncultured Candidatus Marinamargulisbacteria bacterium | reverse complement strand
ACTACAATGGCAAAAGGAATTGCGTGTCTAATGTTGGTCTAGTGATCTAGTTTACCTGCGTGGACTATCTGGGAGCGAGACTTTTTGGCGAGCGATATAGTCGGGCAGGAAAAAGAAACGACTACAATGGCAAAAGGAATTGCGTGTCTAATGTTGGTCTAGTGATCTAGTTTACCTGCGTGGACTATCTGGGAGCGAGCCTTTTTGGCGAGCGATATAGTCGAGCAGGAAAAAGAGACGGCTACAATGGCATAAGGAATTGCGTGTCTAATGTTGGTCTAGTGATCTAGTTTACCTGCGTGGACTATCTGGGAGCGAGCCTTTTTGGCAAGCGATATAGTCGAACAGGGAAAGTAGGGCGCTAGGACAATATTAGGCATGCAATTGGTGGAGGTGGCTTCATGACGTTAGAACCTATTTCTTAAGTAGTTCAAAGAGTTTTATATTCGATTTGAGGTAATTAAAAACAGCTTCAGCTGCAACCTTATGGCCTAATTTGTTCCAATGCCCATCATTTTTATAGGAAAAGTAAGGAGGTTCCACATCATGTATTTCCACATAACGACGAAAAATGGGTAAAGAGTTAATATAGTCAATATCATTTTTTACGAAAAATGCTTCTAATCGATTGTGAGGGTAATCTCTATCAAAATTCAGGTGGGGTAAAACTCCGGTCACTTTAAGAATTTCTTTTTCAGGATTTTGGAAAAATTGAATTGCGTCTGTCATTAATAAAACAAGTAATTTTCCACCATCTTGCTCAATTTCTGATTTTAGTTTCAATATAGATTTTTCAGTGATAGACCAAGTAGTTTCCCAGCTTGAATTGGACGGTTTCCCATATACATTAAACCCAATAAATTCAGGCGGATAGCAACCTATTTGTTTTTCAGTAGATTGGGAAGGTTTTGGTTTATTAATCAATCCCATAACAAAACGTTGAATAAGCCTGGTGCTAATTAAATTAGTCAAAACATTTGTTTTACGGTCAGTTAAGTCTTTTATCTGATTCAAATTGGGCGGATAAAGTTGTAATGCTTGTGACTCATCCAATTCAGCATAGGCCATATTTTCTAAGAACATATAACCAGATGCTAATTCTAAAGGTTTATAGTTATTTCTAATATCATTACCTGTATAGATTCCTAAAATAACCAAATCTGGTTTAAATTGGCTAATTTTATGACGATAGACATATATTTCCTGAACCGTTCCTAGAGAAGACATTCCAAAATTTAATACTTCAACATTTTTAGGTGTCATTTTCTCCAAGAGATCACTCGTCCGATACCCTATACCTGGGTAGACACCATTAGTGAATGAATCTCCAAGCGCTGCTATTCTATATACACCTTCCTCTTTTTTTAGTTGCCTTTCTTTATCATACATCCCAAACGAATTTGTATGATAATTTGGCTTCATCCAAAGCCCAATATCTTTATCAAAGATATATTTAAAATACACACTTTTATCAAAAGTAGGGATATATAGGGTCAATGAATAATAAGTGGCTTCCGCAACAATAAATGATAATGCGCTAGATATTAACAGTAAGGATATATTTTGAACAAAAACTTTTTTTCTATAAAAAAATAAAACACCACACATTACAAGCAAAAAGAAATTAAAAACTCTGATTATGGCAATAAGATATGGGTGATTAAGGTTATAATATCGTCCTAACGAGAATTCATTCGTAACGCTCAAGATAAACAAGAGAAAAAAAAGAGAAATAAATAGAATGAAATAATATATTTTTTTGGTCATGTTTATCATACTCCCTATTTCTAATCTAGTTGAAATTCTTTTTTCCATTTATCTGTTTTATTCCAACTTGGTTGTTTTTCTTTAATAAACACATAATTATTTGGGATTGCTAAAGTAATTTTAACATAATTTTCAGATAAAGATTTTTGGGCAATACATCATCCACCGCCTTTTTATCTTTTAATTATACCCTCATTATTTATTTAGCAAACCCGAAGTTTTTTTATTGGTGGAGGTGACCGGAATCGAACCGGTGTCCGCGAGAGCATCAAACTAAACCACTACGAGCGTAGTTCCTGTTTAAAGTTTAACCGTAATGGGCCCCAGGAACAGGGCATATTAGGGCTAGTCAAAAAAAGTTTCACTCAACGACCTATGACATGAGGTTAAGCTAGATGGTTCCTAAGTCGCTCCTGCGGTTCACCAACACTCCTACAGGCACGCGTTACCGCTTAAGTAAGGGGTAACTAATTAAGCTGCAGCTGCAAGTTGACCGAAGTCACCTACAACTAAATTATCATTATTGACAGCTATAAAAGGTCTGCCTTTTAACGAGGCCTGGCAGCTCCTCGGCTCGCGCTTTAATCTTCCGTCTCCCACGTCGAGACCATTACACCCCCAACGCAGGACTCCACTTTACCACGAACAACAATGATTTAGTAGAGCTCAACCCCAAATTGGAAGTTCGCTTGCTGGACCTTCCATCGGGTCAAGAACCGCCAGCAATGGAAATCCATGCTGTGAAGGACATCAAAATTTCGGAACCGATCCATACTGAGAAGCGGAATTTCGGGTTGAACAACAGTATAATCCAGTTCCAAACCTAGTCGATGCCCCCAAAGATTAACACTAATATCAAATCCTAGTTCATCACTCTCTATCATATTCACTGATTCAAACCCAAATAAGCTTGCTCCTGTGGTAAAAAGCTGTTTGGAATACGACAATTCTGTCTGAAAATGCTCTTCTGTATAAGCAAGCCCCACATCAACGAATAGGCGCTGCCAGGTCGTACCTGTATCATACCAATACCCCAACGAAGACAGCCTTGTTTTAAGCTGAATAAAATCCCCAAAATCAATATATTTATAGAGGAATACATCCACGTTAGACCGCCATGACGAAAAGTATTCGTCTATAGACTGAAACTCACCCAGTTGGCCAAAGTTCGCCTTCCAGGAATAATCAACGCCTCCATAGAGTGCACCTTGAAAAACCTGTATTTGAATATAGGGACGTCGATCAACCCAATAATCATTTTCAAGTTGACGATAGAGGTGTTGTAATGAAAGCCGGTAAAGAGGCGCCACTTCGGTTGGCAAAACCTTGTCCGAAAAGATAAGTAGCGACTCATTTTCAGTAACAATTTGAGAAGGCAATACGCCTTCATCATACCCCATATGATCATATTGAATGCCGCCAGAAAACCCTTGGTTGGTTGCATAGAACCCTTTTAAGGTTAATAAGTTATCCTCTAAACGAAACCCGTGGGTCACGCCAACAAGGCCACCCAACTGTTGAGACGCACCAAAAAGGACACGTCCTGAAGAATCCTTATCAATAAAATAGGATAACGATTCTTTCACAAAAAAACCTTCTCGTTCATTACTTCCAATATCGGGCAATGGGGTAGATTGACCTAAAAGACTATAGCGAGCAGAGCCATAAATATAACAAGGGAGCGGGAGTAAGGGAACCGTCCCCAAAGAAAGCCAGTTATTCCAAGCAACAACAAATCCAAACTGAGGGTATACCCAGATATGTTCAGCTTCAAGAATATAATGATGGTCTGGATGGTCACAGGTTGTAAAGGTGGCATTCCTCAACTCAATACGATCCGTATTTAATTGGAGTGAATCTCCTTCAATATAAACCCGATCTAACTTAGACTGAACCCCTATGGCATCGCCTTCATACGTGTTCATATTATAATTAAAAGACTTTGACTGAAAATAAGCAGTGCCTTGCTCGAAACGAACATGATTGGGAAAGGATAACTGCCCCTCTTCCAGATCAAAGTTGACTTCCGAAGCTTCAATCATATGCCCCTTATATTGAATAACGATATTTCCCGATGCTTGAAACTGTTTCGTCTTCCAAAGATATTCGATATGCTCGGCCGAAATATCAATTGGCGAAGCTAACATCCCTGATAAAAGGCAACAAACAACATACAAAAAAAGAAAACGAAACACAGGTCCTACTCTGCGGGGACAGGCGCCATATCACAGGAATAAAACGTTGAATGTTCCTTTTTAAACATCATGTTTACTTTACCCGTAGGGCCATTTCGATGTTTAGCCAAAATAACCTCACAAGGGCTAGGAAGTTGGTACTCCTGTTCGGGGGTTTCAGTGGGCGTTTGATAATAATCATCACGATGAATAAACATGACCATATCCGCAGTCTGTTCAATCTCCCCAGACTCCCGCAAGTCACTAAGTCGGGGTCGACGATCATCGGCTGCACGTTTTTCCACATCACGGCTCAACTGTGACAAGGCAATAATAGGAATCCCTGACTCCTTCGCAAAAGCCTTAATTTCTCGTACAATTTCAGAAACTTCGTGAAAACGACCCTCTGATCGACGACTACTTCCACGCATCAACTGTAAGTAATCAATAACTATCAATTTAATATCTGATTCCATTTGAAGACGACGTACTTTTGCACGCAACTCTAGCGGCGACATTGCCGCTGAATCATCAATAAAAATAGGTGCTTCAGATAGCTTCCCTAAGGCCTGAACCAAATCACGGTATTCATGCTCCATTAAGTTAGCCGTCCGAAGCCGTTTTGAATCCAATTTAGACCCTGCTGATAAAAGTCTCATTGCAAGCTGTTCTTTAGGCATTTCAAGACTAAAGACAGCAACCGGGATCTGACGATCAACAGCCGCATTCATAGCAAAGTTCAAAGCCAAACATGTTTTCCCCATAGCCGGCCTAGCCGCCAAAATAACCAAATCTCCAGGTTGAAATCCAGAGGTGATCGCATCAAAATCGGGGTACCCTGTTGGAACACCCAATATTTTTTCGTCATTATCATAGACATTTTGGATATCATCGAAGACAGTCTTAAGAACAGAATCTAACTTTACAAACCCATCTTGGACACGTTCTCTAGTCAAATCTAAAATCGACTTCTGAGCTTTTTCAAGAACCACATCCACATCATGAGTATCTTCGAAAGATTCCTTAATAATATCAGAACCTGTCCCTATCAATTTTCGCAACATGGCCTTCTCGGTCACAATCTTGACGTACTTCAAAACGTTTGAAGAGGTAGGAACCGCTTCCAACACATCTGCCAAATAGGATCGTCCGCCGATAGAATCCAAGGCATCCGCCTTCTTTAATTCAGAAGAGACTGTTACCAAATCAACCGGTTCATTTTTACTATATAAAGAGACGATCGATTTAAAAACATGCACATGGGCCTGTCTATAGAAGTAATCAGGATGCATCTTATGAATAGCCAATGCAATCGCATCCTTAGACATCATCATAGAACCCAAAACAGACTGCTCTGCATCTAAATCCTGAGGGGGTATTTTATCTTCCATAAAGCATCATCCTTCTAACGTTAGGGTCTAAATTTATCTCGGATATTTATTCTAACACTGGTTAACAAACTTAGATAGATTTTAAATCTATCTAACAACATTTAGCGCTAAATAATCGCCCAGAAATTGACCTGTATAAGAGTCTTTTTCTTGGGCAACATGTTCGGGAGTTCCTTCGCACACCACTTGGCCGCCATGACAACCACCCCCTGGACCTAAATCAATGATATGGTCTGCCATTTTAATCACATCCAAATTATGTTCAATCACTAAGACCGTGTTCCCGCCATCAACTAAGCGATTCAAAACATCCAGCAACTGTTGAATATCTGCGAAATGTAACCCTGTTGTAGGCTCATCCAACAAGTAAACCGTTTTACCCGTACTCCGTTTAGAGAGTTCTTTAGCAAGTTTAACGCGCTGTGCTTCACCCCCGCTAAGCGTCGTCGCGCTTTGCCCAACTTGAATATAACCCAAACCCACGTCCTGTAGCGTTTTCAATGGCCTTGCAATAGCGGGGATAGCAGAAAATATAGCGCTCGCTTCATTCACCGTCATATGTAAGACATCGGAAATACGATACCCCCTATAACGAACAGCTAACGTCTGTTCATTAAACCGCTGTCCTTTACAGGTCTCACAGGTAACATAAACATCAGACAAAAAGTGCATCTCTATTTTAACCACACCCGCACCTTCACAGGATTCGCATCGACCACCCTTCACATTAAAGCTAAATCGTCCCGGCTTAAAGCCACGTATCCCTGCCTCCGTTGTCTTTGAAAAAAGCTCTCGAATAGGCGTCCATACCCCAACATAAGTAGCCGGGTTAGACCGTGGCGTACGTCCAATAGGCGATTGATCGATAGTAATCACCTTATCAATATGATCTAAGCCTTTAATGTCCTGATAGGGCCCTGGTCGAACCTGGGATTTAAAAAAATGTTTTTTCAAAATAGGATAGAACACATCTTGAATCAAAGTACTCTTCCCCGATCCAGAGACCCCCGTCACACAGATAAATCGCCCTAAAGGAAACTGAACCGTAATATTCTTCAAATTATGGGCAGTAACACCCTCAAGTATGATGGCCCCTTTATCCTTTGGAGATCGTCTTTTTGATGGAATAGGAATAGATTTTTGATGTGTTAAATACTTTGCAGTTTCAGATAGTGTTGACTTCAATAACCCAGAAAAATCGCCTGAATAAACAATATCGCCACCTTTACGGCCAGCACCCGGTCCAATATCCACCACATGATCAGCCGTTCGAATCATCTCTTCATCATGTTCAACAATAACCAACGTATTTCCCAAATCACGTAAACGACATAAGGTTTTAATCAACCGTTGATTATCCCGTTGATGTAATCCGATACTTGGCTCATCTAAAACATATAGCACCCCTGTTAAACCAGATCCTATTTGGGTAGCCAACCGAATACGTTGATATTCACCGCCCGAAAGCGTCATCGATTGTCGAGACAACGTCAAATAATCCAAGCCAACGGTATTTAAAAAGCGTAATCGCTCGTTAATTTCTTTAAGGACTTGTTGCGCAATCTCCTGTGCCTTCTTTTTTAGAGATAATGATTTAAAAAACAATAACAACTGATCAATAGTCATCTCAGTTAAACCAACAATAGTCTGACCACCTACCGTCACAGATTGAGATATTGTACTTAGTCGCGTCCCCTTACAAGACGAACACGGTTTTGCATACATATACGAACGAAACCAAAACCTCATTACTGAAGAGCGTGTCCCACGATACCGTCGTCTTAAGTGGGGGATCAGCCCTTCCCAAGACCCGCGGCGACGTCTTATCCCAACACCTTGATCTGCATCTGTACCATGTAGTATGAGTGACTGTTGCTCAACCGATAGAGAGTCAAACGAATCCATCATAGAAAACCCATGATCGATTCCTACCGTAGCCAACTTTTGACCAAAAACAGTCCCCTCTAAATTTAAAATTTTACCTGTTGCCTTAGCCAGAGGCCCTTTAGAATCCACTATCACCAATTCAGGATCAAAATCAAAACTTGTCCCAAGACCATTACACTGATCACAAGCCCCCAAAGGGGAGTTAAACGAAAATAAACGAGGACTCAATTCCGGAAAACTAATATTACAGGGCGGACAAGTCATCCGTTCAGAAAAAAGGGTCTCTTGTTCAGAATCCGTATCCGAAATAAGAAGTTGTCCCTCAGAATGAGTTAAACAAGTCTCCACAGATTCCGACAAACGTGTCCGATCACTCTCGTCAATACAAACACGGTCAACCTCAATCTCAATGGTATGTTGTTTATGCCTATCCAAAACAATCGCCTCATCAAGACGCGACAGGGTCCCATTCACACGAACACGAACAAATCCTTTTTGCCTAACCTCCTCAAAAAGTTGAAGGTGCTCACCTTTCTTTTTTCGAATCAGTGGTGCCATTAAAAGAACCTGTCTATCTTTAAAGCGCTCTAAAATAATAGCCACTATCTCCTGCACGCTCATCCGTTGTAATGTTTTCTTACAAGTAGGACAATGCGGGACCCCAATACTCGAAAACAACACTCGAAGATAGTCATAAATTTCGGTCGTTGTCCCCACTGTAGACCTGGGGTTATGAGGCGACGATTTTTGATCAATAGAAATAGCGGGTGATAACCCATCTATACGATCAACATCCGGCTTATCCAATTTATCCAAAAATTGTCGTGCATAGGCAGAAAGAGATTCCATATACCGACGTTGCCCCTCAGCAAAAAGCGTATCAAACGCTAAAGACGACTTCCCGGATCCCGAAAGACCGGTAAAAACTACCATTTTATTCCGTGGAATAGACAAGGATACATCTTTCAGATTATGAACACGTGCTCCCTGAATATGAATCTGATCCAAATCCATCATCGCTTACCCCATCATATTTAAAAAGAAAGTCAATAAAACAATCCCAACACGCCCACTCTTTACAGGATGAACTTGCGTCGCTAACACATTTTTTGCTGAAATCGACGATACAAAATTCAATCCATATTCCGTCTGGGACGCCACGATAGACAGATCCGTGTTATATACACAATACGAATGTACAAAGTAAACGTATGATGATTGATCAAGTCCTTTCCAAATCGGCGCTTTCTGTTGAAACGACACTGTATTCCATCCCATATGTGGGACCTTCAGTGTTCCCTTTGGAAAAGCCTCCACCGTGCCAGGAAAAAGACCTAGCCCTTGATGAACACCATTTTCCACCGAAGTTTCAAACAAGATCTGGAACCCCAAACAAATCCCAAGAAAAGGTCGACCCTTTTTCACATGATCAATAATTAGGGTGTCCAAACGAGTCTCTTTCAAACGCGCCATGGCCTGAGAGAACGCACCTTGTCCTGGAACAACTAAGACATCTGCTTTTTGTATATCATTATAGTCACTCGTCACTAAAACATCACAGCCTAAAGACAAAAAGGCCTTCTCTACACTAGTAATATTTCCAAGACCGTAATCTAATATAGTAATCATTGTTCTCATAATGGATCTTTAAAAGTAAACCAATACGCACAAAATTGCTAGCCTATTAAACGGTCGTATCAAAAAAATTAGACAAACCAGGACATAACACGAATCAACCCGTCTATAATAGCTTGCAATAAGCAGTTCTAGATTAACTTGACAGAACACCTAAAACAAAGGTATCCTAATGCGCCTTAGCACTCTGAGCTTAAGAGTGCTGAAAAACAGTAATTAAAAATTGGCACTGTATACGATAGTGAGCAACAAACAACAATGGACAAACGAAAACAAGCGTTACTAGAAATAACCATAGAGGAATATATTCACACTGCCGAACCTGTAGGGTCAAAAACCCTGTCAAACAACAATCGCGTATCTGTGAGCCCTGCAACCGTAAGAACAGAACTTAACGAACTTGAAAAAGAAGGTTATTTAACCCATGTACATACATCGTCTGGACGCGTTCCAACAGATAAAGGCTATCGTCTTTACGTCGATTCATTAATGGCCCCTTCATCCTTATCAGAACCAACACTTCTAGAAAACAC
>CAZIOF010000241.1:0-23582 GCA_964540745.1 uncultured Candidatus Marinamargulisbacteria bacterium | reverse complement strand
CACGGTCCTGGTGAGTGTGCTGTTGGGATGTATTATATAATGCTCTTTAGACGATTTGATCTAGTCTATGCCCAGACCTTACTATGTTTGCCAGGATGGGGATTAGACGGTGATTTATTCGATGCGCTAAAGGTTCCCTATAATCTACTTATAGCCGATAGAGTTACAGGAAAAGAGGATCTAGAGTACATTCATCAATCCTGTAAGGCAGAGCCCCATGAGATGGACCTTTTAGGCGTTTCTATGGGAGGACTTTTGGGAATGGCGTATGACCATGTCTATCCAGGCAGGTTCAGAAAGCAGCATGTGATAGGGTTTAAAACTCACTATGAAAGTCAAACAATACAGGCGATTAAAACCTGGCTAAAAAAAAATAAAAGGGCCTATTTACGCCAATTTTATAAACAATGTTTTAACAAAAAAGAGAGCTATCAGTGGTTTGTGAACCATCATCAGGAACGATGTATAGAGGGGGGCGACAGAGAGACCTTGATGACGGGACTAGATTATCTCGATCAGTGGGAGGGAACGTTCTGTTTAACGAAAGAATCGCTATTTATTCATCAAGGAAAAAACGATCGTATAGCCCCTGTGTCTGAATTAGGAACGGTTCCAAATCTAAGGGTCTATAACGATAGTGGTCATCTATGTGTGTTGAAAGAAAAGACATTATTAGAGGAACTATCCTAAAAGGCGTCTTGTTAGTTGTAGCAAAACGCCTTTTGGGTAAGATTGTTACAGGGGCCTGGAACCCTTAGAAACTATTTTAGTCTGAGTCTGAGGATAAACAAGCCTCTAGAAGCGCGGCTCTTCGTTGTCGAGCTTCTAGAGCAGACCGATTTGATTTAGCCTGTACCTGTACAGGTTTAGGGCGGAGCTGTTCCAAAATCTCTTCAGAAGTTACTTCTTCCGCTCCTGAAAAAGGATGGCTACTAACTATGGATCGTTCATAATCTTTGTAAGAAGGCCTTAACCCTAAATAAAAGAGACTTCTTAACAAGGCATTAATCCAGGGAATTTGAGAGAGTACATGTCCGGTTAGAACAGCCTTACTATCTGGCTTAGTGGCAGTCAAAAGAAGGCATTCAGATTGAGCTAATTCATCAAATAAGTGAGGGGTGACGACTTGAGGGTATCCACACTGATCGTTAAGCATCCAATGGTGTCCATCAGGTCTGGGCCCTAAGAAGCTAACATGGCCCAACTGATTATGAATGGCACCAGCAAGAAATCCGTCGGCCTCAGGACTTTTTCCATTTTGAGTAACTTGGAAAGCGTTATGAACAGTGGAATATTTCAGATAACATGCAGGTTTTTTACGCGACCCTTGAGGAATAAGTTTATGCGTCCAGCCATTACGACGTGATTCTGAACCAGGTTTTAAGGTGACAATCTCATAGGGTGTTTTAGGATCTAAACGAAGAAGACCGCAATTATTGGTTGGATGACCCTGTAAGCTAAGAATCTCGAGCAATTTTTCTAACGCACGTGAGCAAATTTGAGGACTATCTGAGCTAAAGCCAAGTTCGTTAGTAAAGAAATGGCGGAGTGTTGCTAACGCGTGATCAGTAGTCACGGTTTCATGTCGTTCAAGACGAGAAAGAAGATCATTAATTTCAGCGTTAATCCTTACTTTTTGATCCCGAATAGAGGTCGCACGGCGAATAAAAGTGGCGGGAATTCTACTTGTATCGAAATGTTCACCATCTTTAGCGATAAGAGCTAGACCCTGCATTAAGCGTTTCCAGACGTCTCCGTCGGGTCCTTTTAACCAGTCTTTATGGGGAGCGCTACTAAAATGAGAGTGAAGATCCTGAGCAACCTTTATGATGTTCATTAAAGAATTAGTTTTCGGTTCTATACCCGATGCACGGGCAGAACTTAAGGTGGCTTGCTCAAGTTGTTGATAGGCTTCATATAAAAACCAATCCTGTTGGAGGAGGGGTTCTTTTCTGACTTGTTTTGTGTCATGAGCGGTCTTTACGAAATCTTCAATTGAAGTTGGAAAGAGGAGTGATTTTAGAATGACATAGAGTAGAGGGGTTTGTTGTCTATCCAAGACCCTAAGATCATAGTTTTCTCGGAGGGATCTATTTGGGCCAGGAGCCAGACTTTCTTGTCTTAGTAATTGTGCAATGCTATCGCCATCTTCCTCTGTTAGAGTCGCGGCTTGTTGAAGCGTAGGTAATGTCATAAGATGGCAAAGACAGCTCAAATTTTGTAGATCGGAAAGAGACTTTTGTACGGCCGACTTTTTTATCTGTTGTTTTTTCGGAAGCCCTTGATTCCACGCGGCTAAAAATGTATCGGCTTTTTTATCCAGACTTGAATACTGAGTTTGCATAGCGTGGAGAGCTAGTTGAGAGAAATAAGGGGTATGAGTGATATGCTTATGGATAACAGAGGCCAGGGCATGATCGATATCATTTGGATTAGTACGATCATCCAAAAGGATCTGAACCTGATTGCCCAGGTCCAGCAGATATTGTAGGAGATTCTCTGTAAGGATAGTTTTGGACATAAAGCGTTCCAAGCAATTCTCTAATCCCTCGAATTGAGGCTTAGGGCGTGATCCAGGTAATTGTGACAAGTCTACTTGAGGAATGTATTGATAGGTATCGGCATGATTGCAATTTAAAATCCCAAGGCGATCATCACATGTCACATCAAGAGGCTGGCCTAGTTTAAATAAAGCAAAATCCTGTTTTGCAATACTCAAACGTAGGTCATTAAATAGTAATGTTGCCGATGCAAAGTTAGGTTGAATAGTTAGATCGGTACCCACTTTTGAAAAGGTTTCTTTAAAAGCGGCCACATCGTTAAACATATAACCCTGTCCTGTAGGAACTAATAAGCCATCAATCGGCGCACCATCTTTAGGAAACTGTTGCACAAGAATAGCCTGACCCTCCTCATAAGGAGCGGCGACGCTTTCTCGTGGGATAGAATAGGTTTGCCCATCATTAGTTATATAGCAAAAGGGTCTTTCGCTTTCTTTCTCATTACCAACGGCTTCTTTGATTGTTTTTAAATTAAGATATTCATCTTCTGCAATAAATATTATACGGCGGTCTTTCTCTAATGTTCCTATCTTCTGGAAAACAAGTCGTCCCTGGGTCTGTCCTAACTTAGCCTTATAAGGCAAGTCAGAGTCAAGACCGGTAAGCCAAACTTGGTTGCCGTCCTCAAGCTTGACACTCTGGCTTCCACGGGTAATGTCTACTCTGTGTTTAGTTAATTGATTGTATCTCGTATCAAGGTGCCCGTAATCTGTTTCTGACAAGGCAACGGCGCCCTGAGGCCCTTTAACAAGATAGACCTTTGACGAATCATCGTTGTTTTTAGCACAAATCCTGAGCGTTACTAGGTCCATCTGAATCGTAAAGGTTTTCATACCAATGGTTGCCTGAAGATGGCCATCATTCTTGATGGCTAGTGGTTGAGAAAGGCCAATATTTTCCTGGAGTAACCGATGTTGTTCAAGCGTGTCTTGATCCACAAAGAGGAAGTCGTCTTCAACTGTTTTAAGGAGTACACCCAGCTTCCCATCTCCCCGGGTTGCAGGAATAGGAGTCTTCTTAAAATTGTCTTGTGTGACGGTATAAGGAACCCCATCTAGTATGACACAAGCTGATAAATCATCGTTAGTTATAACGAATAGAGGTTTGGTTATTTTTTTGAATTCCAGTAATTTCGCATTTCTTTGCAAGACAAGTACGGCGTTTTCCCTTCGAATGGCGGCGTCATCTGAAATAGAGCTAATAGTCGAAGAATCTTCAGAGAAGGTAAAGGTGATTTTGAATGGGGCAGCCGGGTTAACGGTAAGGGTAAGGGTATGATCCGAATTATTAACGCATTTTTCTTGAATATCATAGGTACCATGAGGCGTGATCAGTTGATTACTATGAGTCGTATAGCCGTCGCTAAAATTAACACTATGAGGAAAGCGCTCTTCTGAAGGGGTAGTAATGAGTTTATCCCAAACCTGTCCAATAGGGAGTTGGGATAGGGCTGGTATTAAAGGGATAGCGATGACTTTTGTCATCCCCATACAAGGAGGTGTATAGGATATAGAGTTAGACGATGAGATTTTCGTAAGACCTTCTGTTCCAGATGCTGACTGATGATTCATAATTTCCTCCAATTTATATGCACTATAAAAAAATAATTCAACCAGCTAGGTTGGCTTAAGATGAATTAATGACCCCTTTAAATCAAGAATTAGCATGCAGTTATCGTGATTCTTGACCAAAAATTTCAGCTTATCGTAATTCAGATAAGGTTAAAGATCAAATAGAAAGTTATAGATAAAAAATAGTTTATCACCACAGTAAGTGTTTCATAATATTTTTGAATACAGATACTTTGTAAAGTAAAGCAGTACAAATATGTGAGAGAAAAGAGGGGCGTGTGATATAGCAGTCTTATACGCTTAAGAAGCAGCCCCCATTTACACTAAATAAGGAAAGTTAGCTCAATAACTAACATAGGGTCATTAACGCCGGTGTTTAATTGCCGTGGAAATAGGGAATGTATAGGGTATAGGAGCAATTCAATGTCACAACTATCATATGAGACAAACGACATAACGAAGCAATCGGTCGTAACGTCGACAAGAATACAGAGCCTAGGTGATAGGGCTATTGAGTGTGCTAAATCCTTATGGCGTCTTGTAGAAGAAGAGCAGACGGCATTAGAAACAAAATATCAAAAACAACGATCTGATCTAGTAAGAGATAAGGCATCTAAATCATTTTTAGTATCATTGACTGATCAGGCTCTTAGACCGTTAAGTGTAAGGCGGATTGCGGCACAAGTAGCGTATCTATGTAGGCGCCAGAAGTTGCCTAAAGGGTTGCCTCTTATACAAAGAGGGCTGTTACGGCTATCGCTCTCTACGTTACGCTTTTTACCTTGGATATTCGTACATGCCATTCACTACCGGCTTAGGCAGGAATTAAAAGGCGTGATCCTGTCTGCCGATAAAAAGTCCTTAGCAGACCATCTAAAGATGAGAAAAGAAGCTGGTTTGGGGGTAACAATTAATGCCCTTGGAGAAGCGGTGTTAGGTGAAAAAGAAGCTCAGAAACGATTAGACGAATATAGCACATTGCTGATGAACCCTCATGTTGCTTATGTGTCTATTAAAATTTCGACGTTATATAGTCAGATCAATCACTGTGATCCGGAAGGAACAATACAGGTGATTAAGAAGCGATTACGTGTTCTCTATGAGCTAGCAATCACATATGCACATCATACGTGTGATGGATGTCCTAAAGAAGTTAACTTAGATATGGAGTCTCAGGCTGATCTGAGATTGACGGTTATGGTCTTTAAAACGCTTCTAGATGAAGAGGACTTATTAACCTATTCAGGAGGGATAGTTATTCAGGCCTACTTACCTGAATCAGTAGAGATATGCCAAGACCTTATACAGTGGTCGAAAGATCGTGTGTCACGAGGAGGTGCCCCTATCCGAATAAGGGTAGTAAAAGGGGCTAACCTAGCCACTGAACAGATTGAGGCCTCATTAGAGGGCTGGGAGTCTGCCACCTATGCTAGTAAAGCAGAAACAGATGCTAACTTTAAGCGATTATTGATGCAGTTATGTAGAAAAGAGACTGAGAATGCGGTTCATGTGGGGGTAGGGAGTCATAATATCTTTGATATTGCCTTTGCTATGAGCCTCAGAGAAATAGAGAAACTGGAAGTCTCTATACGCTTTGAGATGCTGGAAGGGATGTGTGACCCCCTAGCACGAGTACTACATAAAGTAACGGGGAATGTGTTGTTGTATTGTCCCATAGCGACACAGAAAGGGTATCACAATGCGGTGGCTTATCTAATTCGGCGCTTAGATGAACAAACAGGAGAGGGCCATTTTTTAAGAGATGTCTTTCAGCTAAGCAAAAATAGTGAGACTTGGGAGGACAATGAAACTCGGTTTAGAGAAAGTCTAAACCTTATAGAGACCTTATCAGAAAGTCCGAATCGGCAACAAAATCGACAACATGTACAGGTTAAAGAAGACAGTAATGGTTATAAAAATGAGCCAAACACAGATTGGACCCTCCCCCATCATCAAGAATGGGCCCAGATGATTACTCAAACTTATCGAAACCATCCAACGATCAATATCCCGACGGTCATTCAGGGGGAACTGTGTGAAGGGGCGACTCAAATGGGTCAAGGTATGGATCCATCAGAACCGGATCGTATTCTTTATCACTATGCAAAGATGGATATGGAACAGCTTAACAAGGCCTTAACAACAGCTGAAAAACAAGCCTTAGATTGGTCGCAAACAACACGAAACGAGCGTAGCATGGTTTTAGCTCGAGTTGCGTACCAGATTCAAGAGAATAGGGCAGGTTTTATTGGGGCCTTAATGATGGATGTGGGAAAACTAATACCAGAGGCGGATGCTGAAGTTTCTGAAGCCATTGACTTTGTTCATTATTATCGTCGGAGTATGAATGAATGGGCAGAACATACCGATCTGAGGCTAGTGCCAAAGGGCGTTGTTGTTGTGACCCCCCCATGGAACTTTCCATGCGGGATCGCGGTAGGATGTATTTCTGCGGCCTTAATGGCGGGGAACGTGGTCCTCTTTAAGCCGTCGTCTCATGCTGTTTGGGTGGGTTGGCAGGTGGTAAATGCGTTTTGGGACGCGGGTATACCCAAAGAGGTCTTACAGTTCGTCCCCTGTGATAGCCGTTCCGTGGGAACCAGTATGGTGATGGACAACCGTGTTTCAACGGTGATGTTAACGGGATCCAGTCAAACAGCTCAGGCTTGGTTACAGAAGAGGCCGAATTTAAACTTAATCGCAGAAACAGGGGGTAAAAATACCTTGATTGTATCTGCCATGGCGGATAGAGATGACGCGATAAAGGCCATTGTTCGATCGGCCTTTGGATACAGTGGTCAGAAATGTAGCGCTGTTAGTTTGGTGATCTGTGAAGCAGAGGTCTATGATGATCCCTTATTTAGAGAGCAATTAAGAGATGCGGCAGGAAGTTTAAAGGTAGGCCCCGCGTGGTCACTATGTTCTAAAATGGGGCCATTGATTAAGCCAGCATCAGGGGCCTTGAATCGGGCATTGATGCGATTAGAGAGAGGCGAAACCTGGTTATTAAAACCTCATCGTGATCACCGTAATACACAGTTATGGTCACCAGGGATAAGGTGGGGTGTCACGCAACATCATGAATGTTATCGTCATGAACTCTTTGGCCCTGTAATAGGGGTTATGAGGGCCACATCTATGAAGCAGGCCATTAAAATAGCCAATGGAACCCCTTATGGTCTAACGGCAGGATTGCAGACGTTGGATAACCGAGAAATGCTAACCTGGGTAGAGAAGATAGATGTTGGAAATTATTACATTAATCGTCATACGACGGGCGCAATTGTGAAGAGACAACCCTTTGGGGGCTGCAAATGGAGTTCTATAGGGCAGGGGTTGAAAGCGGGTGGCCCACATTATTTAAGCCAGCTCGTGACGATTCAGGAGAAGGGTCTTCCTCGACAACGTATGCCTCTTACAGAGAAGGAAGAAAAAGCATTTATTCGTTTGGTATGGCCTTTACTAACAGCGGAAGAACGTCGACAGCTACTTATTCGATTAAGTAGCTATGCTTATTGGAAAGACCAACTGACAAAAGCGCGTGATCGGTGTCAGATTAAAGGAGAGTCTAACTATTACTATGCACGTCCTGTGACAGACTTAATCATAAGAGTGAGCTTGTTCGATCGTGAATGTGATGTGTTAAGTATGTTAGGGGCATGTCAGATCTGTGGTGTTCAACCTGTTATCAGTGTTCCACCTATGGATGAGGTAAAACATGCACGTTTAAAACAGGTAATAAAGAGGTTATCATATGCGGTTAATGTTAGAATTGAAACAGACCCCTCCTTTTTGGCACATCTACAAAAAAAGTGTTATCAACGGTTAAGAATGACTCAGACACCGTCCAAAGAGATGCTTAATATCGCCCATGAAGCCAACATGTCTGTACGAGCAGTACCCGTATTAAGTAATGGTAGGGTGGAATGTTTACATTATTTACAGGAACTTACGGTTACTTACCGATATCACCGATATGGGTATATCCCGGAATCAAGCTAGTCTTGCTAATGATTAAGCCAAAAGAGGTTAACCTTGATGTGGGTAATGATTGACGTAATTGGTTATTAGAAATAGGTGCTTACTCATAATGAAGGAAACCAAAAACATGGCAAAGAGCTTCTTATCAACAGGACATTGGTCAGGATAGCGAGCGCATAATGTGAACGCCCCTTTCAAAAGCAGAGACAGTATCACAAGTGAGCCTAGGGGGCTATAATAGTTACCTATATTTGTATTATCAGTCTGAGCACGAGCAAGTCTCTTATTCAATGGCGGACTCCTTAATTTAGGGGATGATGGAACAAAAGTACGCTGATACTAGCATGAGTTATGTATTGATTTCAATTAGATTTATTTATTAATAAAGTAAATATATAAAAGTCGATTTTATCGAAAGAAGCAATGTCTTTTTATCAAAAAATCGTTATATAAGAGAGTTAGCTTGTTGCTAGGGAAGGTGAAAGAAAGGCGGTCATCTCTCTTCGTTTATGTTCTAAGTCATAAAGAGAGGTCATAGCAGGGCTTAGATCCAGTGCGTCTAGAAACGATTTGAGCTGTTCATTTAAGGCGTCAGAGTGGGTAAGAGGGGTTTGAGTAATATCTGTTAGGAGAGGAAGGACATTATCGAGTTCTTTAAGTAAGTCATCCTGTTCTTGGGTGAGTGTATGAGTAAGATGGGTTAGTGTGTTAATAGAGTCCAAATGAATTGAAGAGGATAATAAGTCAGGTAAGATGGCCAACGTATCTTGCCATAATGACAGATCAAGGGATTGATGATGTTGGATAAGATCCTGAAGTTCTGTTTTAACGGCCATCATTTTAGATGCAATAGTGTCTGATCGATTCATAAGAGAGACAAATGAAAGGGCGGCGTCTGGATTGACTTGGGATTGTCGTAATTTTGTGCCAAGTTCAGGATCGTCACGAAGTTCCATCGCCATTTGCAGGTTTCGTTGAGCACGCTTAAGGTTGAGAGGGTCGATGGCCCCATCTTCAGACTGGTTCTCGACGTACTCAATATATCGAGGATTGGAAACTGTAAGCTCAATAGGTAGTGACCATTCGTGAAGGATCTTTTGATATTCCTCTATCATATTGGTCATGTCTCCGGTCAAATCATTAATTAATGTCGTTAATTTTCTGAATCGATAGACAGAGGCTTGAACACCCGTTCTAACAGACTGATGTTCCATTGTTAAATAGAGGAAGACGATCATGCGAATATTTCCAGATGAAAGGGCATTGTAAAGGGCGGTTTGTTGATGAGGCACCCTGGATTTGGTCGTCTGTTTAGACGATGTTTTAGCCGAAATACGGTCAATAATAGCGGCCACTTTTTTATTATCTTTTCCGTGGCTAAGGGGTTGGTTTTTTGTAAGAGAATCTAGCTTAGAAGCCATGAGGAAGGCCTTTAAGTGACGATCGAATTTCTGATGTGTCTTATGCAGCGAACGGAATTTCTGGTGCATGCTCTTGAAGGCATTTTTTAGTGAATGAAGTTGATTTTGTAAGCAAGATAAGGGCGCTGATATCGTTTCGATCAGCTGCTTCCGTTTTTGTTTAACAAGTCTCGTGAGTCGGTGATAATAATTGGACAACGATTTTGTAAGCCGATTAAGTTGAGTTGAGATAACAGACTGTCCGCTAAGGAGTCCAAAAAATAGCCATTCAGGATCCAATGATGGTTTGCGATGTGTTTTTGTGGATCCTAATAGGAGTCTTTTGATAGCGGGAAGAGGGCCACTAAAGGAGAGCTTAATCCCGTACTGGACTATATCAAGAAGCGTCTTAAGCGATACGCTATGTTTTTTTAAGGCCGATACAGAACAGCGAAGTTGTTTTAGAAAATGCGAGCCTGACTGAGCGAGTGTATGTGTAGGGATGTGGCGTGCTTTTTGAGCAGATAACCCAGTAAGTGCTTTAATAGCTTGGGCCGTATGAGCATTGATAGTTTGAGAGGGGGGCTTTGAAAAATGAGCAGGTACCGAAGAAGTGACGCGTGATAGGCGATCTACTTTTGTACACGTTCCAGATCCTAAAATAGCTTGAGTCGCTATAGATGCCATGGCCGATTTTGATACAGGTGTGGGAGATGTCCTCATGAAGAGATCCTTTCATAGTCATAGGCATGAGCCCGATGTGATTTGAGATCGGAAAAAGTACGATCTAAATGGTCAAGAAAAAAAGAGAGCTGTTCCTGGTCACAAAGCTGATCGTTGTAACGACATTCAAACGTATTGAGATCCAGGCAATAATGAGAAATATGGGTTGTTGTTTTTTCAGAATAAAGGACTTGGTTTTTGTTGATAACAAGGCAATAGTAGGGATGTAAACAGGAATCGCCTTGAGTATGATTAGTGACAAATAACGTGTTATCTGGGTGTGAACAGAGTGACTGAATAGTTGTGTCCAACTTAGATAATGTATCGATAATCTCCTTAAAGGTCCTTAAAAAGGAGATTGTCTGAGAAGCGTGATGATCAAGATTAAGCTGTATATCTGGCATAGAAGAACCCCTTTTATGTGTTGTCTTAAAATATTGGTATGTTGGAAACTTGCGTAGGAAATGTGCCCTGACCACAGAAAGTATAAACATCTAAAGAATCTGTTTCTTTAAGTCTTGAATAGAGTTTTTGGAAGAGAGAAAAGGTGATTATTGAAAGTAATTGAGGTGGGATTAACGTTGAAATAAAGGATCAAATTTGCCAAAGTAGTGGTTTAAACGTATCATTGAGACTATATTTTTTGAGTTCTGAGGGAGCATCCTATGCATATTCGTGGTATTCGTGGGGCAACGGTTGTTGAATCAAATACTAAAGACGCTATATTAAATGAAACAAAAGTTCTATTAAAAAGGATTCTTGAAGATAATAAAATTGAGACGGATAGTATTGCCACGATCTTTTTTTCAGTAACCAATGACCTTAATGCCGCATTCCCTGCGACGGCAGCGCGTGAAATGGGTTTTACTCATACCCCGATGCTCTGTTTTAATGAAATTGATGTGCCAGGAAGTTTGAGACAATGTATTCGGATTTTAGTTCAGGTGAATTCTGAAAAATCTCAACGAGAAATGAAAAGTATTTATCTTAAAGAGGCGACTGTTTTGAGACCGGATCACGCTAACAATATCTCTACGATAAATCAGGCAACTTAAGACATTGCCTACACAGTTTCAACGTGTAGCAATTTTAGGATTAGGCGCCATGGGCGGCGCGTTTGCTAAGTTAATTAAGAAAAAGGGGATTGTGAAGACGCTGATTGGCTATGACAGCGATCCATCGGCCTGTCAGTTGGCACAGAAGAGCGGTCTTTTTCAGACAGTGGCATCCTCACTAACAGAGTTTGTAAAACCACTAGACTTAGTGATTGTATGTACGCCGATACACGTGACGGCCCATATGATTCAAACACTCATGGATACCGTACATTCAGAAACGATTATTACCGATATTGCAAGCATAAAGACCCCGATTATCAAGGCTATAAAACAGCCTGCCAATGGCCCTGTTTATATACCGGGACACCCTATGGCCGGAACAGAGAAGACAGGGTTAAACGCGGCAGGCCAGGTCAATCTAGATGGCGCCCGATATATATTAGTTAAGACCGATCATCCTGGTTACGATGTATGGCGATCGTTTCTAGATGCCTTAGGATTTCAAGTTCTGGAGATGGATAGCCAGACCCATGATAAATTAGTAGGTTATGCGTCTCACCTTCCTTATCTGATGGCATGTTTAACCGTTGGACTTACAGATACATTAGATAACGAAGAGATAGACATGCTGACGTCACTATTGAGTACGGGATTTTGTGATACGACGAGAGTAGCAGGTTCTTCTGTAGAGTGGGGAACAGGGGTTTTAATGGCCAATAAAGAGACGGTTAATCAGGCACTAACTCAATTAGAGATACAAATAAAACGTATTAAAACACATCTAGAAGGCAATAATGAGGATGCTTTAAAAGGTGAGTTAGAGAAGATTAAGCATCATCGTGAGAGGCTTTTAGAGAAAGTTGCCCTATAAAGATCTGATAGGTGACCTGGAGATGTCCGAATGTGTCACGATAGGTTGTTTCAAGACGTTGAATCAAAGAGGGTGTCCAGAGTTGCCGACCCTGAAAAGGGTGTCCTTGTGTTCCTGTATATTTAATCGTGCGTAGAAGTGCCATTAGGGATTCAAAGGATTGGGTAAGACGATACTGTTCCAGTGATATCTGTTGAAAAGAGCGGTTAATAGATGACAAGAGCGCTTTCCCATCAGCAAAGGCTTGAGCGGGTAATTGAACCGGCTTTTCAAGGACTGTAGAAAGTGTAGTGGCTAACTCGTTATAGGTATCGGGGCCAAAGCAGGAAAAGAGAATGTGCCCTTGGGGGGATAATGACGACCGAAGTGTTCCAAAGAGCTCATCAAGCGGGGAGACCCATTGAAAGGAGGCATTTGAGAAAATGAGATCATAGGGTATTTTAGACGTGACAAATGATGTTGTGTGGTAGGAAATATTAGGATGTGCATGGTGAGCCTGTGCATAGTGAATCATGTCTGGTGCGGTATCACAGGCAATGATTGTGCTTGTAGGAAATCGAGTGGCTAATTGAAGGGTATGGCGTCCCGTACCGCAACCGATATCAAGAATGCGAGAGGGCGGTTTCAGGGACGAAAGCTGTTCAAAGAGCAAGGAAGCCGCTTGATTTTGGATCAGTGCATATGTGTCATAGGTGGCGACCGCATTAGAAAAATAATGGGACGTATTAAAGAGTGTTTGGCCTCTCATCATATTCATAGCGCCTTTCAATAATAAGTAGTAGTATTTTACACGATTCAATCAAAATATAAAGTCCTTAGGAAGGGCTTTTTATTTTGAAAGTTAAAGAGGGGATGAATAGACGTGTGTTAAAGATACTTAGTTACAGACATAGAGCTGAGGCGGATGATACAGAGGCACTGATAATACCTGCCGCCGGTGCGTCAAAAGCGGACGCATTACAGGCGCGCGGGGTAGCCTTCTATAAGAGTAGGATAGCAGCGTTACAAAAAAAAGTACCCTTTATTTACGATGATTATGGATTTCTTTGTATGGGGTTTATGGTTAACCTATTGCGTATACCGCCACTTATTGGACAACTAAATAATCGAGAAAAAGGGGCCGAAAGTAGTGGGATTGCGCCCTATGGAGAGGATGATACGACTCGATTTGGGTTATCTGTACTTGCTTCTTCGATTAACTTGACCTATCTATTCTGGGGGTTAGATTATCAATATAAGCGTGAACAGAATTATGCAAATAGTGTTTTAACGCTTATTAATGTTGCCTTAATATTCGGAACAACCTTCCTATTTAAATGTTTGACAAATCCGCTATGGGATAGCACTGTAAACACGGAGAGCGAGAGGCAGCATATCGCTATTTCTATGACCACATTAAGCATGGCTCTGAATATCATTTGGACAGGTCTTTTAGTCGGGATGTATCGAAATTCGACGACCCCATATGGCGAATTAAAACATGTTCACAAAGAGATTCAGGAACAAACGAAGAGGCTTGAAGCGACTGACACAACAACAGAAGAGGAGATGGAAGAGGTGGGTGTTAGAGCGGCGCTTGTTTCAGAAAGAGCGAAGAAAGAATCCGTTATTGAGTGGCGTCAATTGGAAAAAGAGAGCACCAGTGTATTGAGGCATATACGTTATATGCGGCGTACAACAGGTCTTCAGATAATGAGCGCGTCCAATCTATGTGTGAGTTTAGGCCTAAATACCATTGATACAGCCTATGATTTACAGAGCTTAGGCATCTTTTTATATAATCGCATCACCCCATTAATCAAAGTAGGTATTAATATAGGCTCCTTTTGTGGGTTACTTGTTGTTGCTGAAACACAATATCAAACCCAAGGACGATGCTTGAGTCGATTATGGACCACAGGTCGCCGTATAACATATATGGATATGATGAATATGATTGGGTTTGGGATAGATGTGGTATCCCCAGTTCCTGTAATGGCAGGTATTAAGTGGGCAATCATTATTAATGCAAAACATAAGGGACGGTACCCTTCAGCTAGGGTCACCCCCACAGAAATTAGGGAAAGACGTGACGGTATAATTCTTTAAGATGAGAAAGCGATTATAAAAGATGTACAGGGTAATGGGTATATCCATAGTTATGCTTCTTACTTGCCAGGGTGTGACAAGTATTTTAGATGGGTCTATAACACAACAAGACCAGCTAAAGAAAGGGCGGATTTTTGAGTCACATAGACGCTACCATCGACAGGATGGAAGTAGTGTGTTTTTTCGGAAAAATAAGGAAGGACAACTTAGTGCCTATCAAACAGCTGTGTTGAAAGTCAGTCCTGTAGCAAGGTTGAAGATACAGAACCTAAATGCGGCACGAACCATGTCAGTGGATACCCTATGGCCGGGTGGTAGTAGTGGTTTTGGCCTTACGGGAAAAGGAGTTTTGTTGGGTGTGTGGGATGGAGGAAAGGTTAATACAGGTCATGAAGAGTTTGAGTCACGTTTATTATGGAAAGAAACGCGCAAGACAGATGTTTTTGGAAATGCGATTCAATTAGATACTCATGCGACCCATGTGTCCGGGACAATGATCGCTGCTGGAAAAAATAACTATGCTAAGGGGATGGCACCAGAAGCAACCCTATGGGCCTATTCAGCTGATTCTGATATTGGCGGTTTTCTGGATCAGGCGCCATCCAATGGGATTGTGGCGTCAAACCATTCTTATGGCCGCGATTCTGGATGGGTCGCACCCCTATTAGAACCCTATTGGACATGGGAGGGGACAGTCTCTGTAAGTACTGTGGAAGATTGGTCCTTTGGATTTTATGATGAGGAATCTAAGTTATGGGATCTGTTTCTTTATAAGAACCCAACCTATTTAGCGGTGATAGCAGTAGGCAATGATAGAGGCAGAGAGTCTGTGGCCTTAACGCACTATCATGGGTTTGTTGATGAAACGTTATATACAGATACTCACGAGAAAGATGGTGGAAGTGATGGCTATGATTCCATACCAAGAGGCCATGCTACGGCTAAAAATACACTTTCAGTTGGGGCGATAGGAGACCTGAATCAACAGGCTGAAACTGCTGAAAAGCCTGAGATAGAGAGTTATAGCTCTTGGGGGCCCTGTGATGATGGACGTATTAAGCCTGATGTGGTGGCGAACGGTTATTTTTTGTTATCAACAGGAGCAACAGGTGATAGTTATGAATCCTTAACAGGAACGTCCATGGCGGCCCCTAGTGTGACAGGCGCAATAGCCTTAATTCACGAATATTGGAAAGAGACTTTTCCAATGAAAGCCTCGTTGAAGGCAGCAACAATCAAGGCCCTTCTAATCCATAGTGCAGAAGATATGGGAGCCGTAGGCCCAGATTATCAATCGGGTTGGGGTGTCCCCAATATGCGTACTGTGATAGAGACAATAGCCCATGAAAAAATAGCCTTAAATCCAGGTCTTATTGAGTCAGTTGTAGATGTAGGGGAGAGTAAAGAGTGGCTTATAACCGGTGTGGAAAACCAGTCGTTAAAGGCGACACTTGTTTGGACAGATCCGCCATCAGAGCCCTTGTCAGCCCAGCTTAACCCAACCACTAAAATGCTTGTTAATAATTTAGATCTCAGTATTAAATCGGTGTCTGGAGAACGGGCTTACCCATGGGTGTTACCGTTTCAAGATGGCAGTGGAGGGCCAGAAGCGGAGGCTATAACAGGCGTCAATAATACAGACACCGTTGAGCAGATTGTTTTAGAACAAAAAAAGGGGGAAACCTATACAGTAAAGGTGACACACGGCGGGAGTTCAACCTCCACGATAGAAAAAATACAATCCTTTTCATTGATTATTTCTGGGGATGTGACGTCCAGAATTCAAGCTGAAATAGTAAACGAGGAGACGGCATTGACAATGACAGGGCAGAACGTAGAGCAACAGCGACTATTAGCCTATCCCAATCCGTTTAAGGCAGGACAAGAGGATCTTCGGTTCCACTATACCTTGTCTAAAGAGTCGGAAGTGACAATAGAGATCTATGACTTAAACGGCCATCTTTGGTATGACGATGAACTAAGAATGGGCACCACTGGTGCTCAAAAAGGACTAAATAAATACCGTTGGCATGGTTATTCAAATAGAGGGCGACTCTTGCCAAGAGGCATATACCTGGCCTGTATTCAGGCAACAGATGGCGTTGAGAGTGTTATAAAGAAAGTGAAGGTTATTGCAAGATGAAGGCCGTTGGGAAACTAGTCTGGGCGCTTTGTTTGTTAGGTATAAGTGTATGGACCCCAGGGTATGCGGAAGGGCTGTTGATTGAGGGAAAGGATGCGGTTTCGCTATCGGTGGGTCAAAGCCGAGTGGCATTGGTAAAGGACAGTGCAACTGTTTTTATTAACCCGTCAGGTCTAGGACATGTAAAAAAACGTGTTGGTCAAATGACAGCCTTCAACTATCTAGAGTCTGAGCGCTTTTCTGGGACCTATGCTATACCGCTTTATGTGGGAGCTCTAGGCGTAGGGTATTCTCAGATACATGTGCCAGGTATCATAGAAACCACCTATAACAATAGTACTGGATTAGGGGAGGAAACAGGTCGTGAATTGTCGGCTATGGCAACCATGGCAATACTGTCATATGGCTTGAAAGTGAAGAACAATGCATATGTGGGCCTTTCGGTTGGCCAGGTAACAGAACGGTATTTTGACATGTCGGGCCAGGGGCTGCTCTGTAATATAGGAGCAACTTGGCGATTGAGAGAGGATTTACAATTGGGTGGTGTGATAAACCATGTGTTAGGATTGCCGTTTCAGTATTCCGATGGAGAATCTGTGATACGATCGAAACAGTTACGGCTTGGGTTAGCATGGCGGTTATGGACGAAAAAGACTGTATTACTCATAAGTGGATCCCACCGAAGTGAACGAACCACGTTTCAAGTTGGCGCTATATCGCAATTAAGCCCAGAGATTCGAATACGTTCGGGTGTTAATAGTCGAGGAAAAACAATAGGATTAGGAGTCCTATTGAAAGGGGTACGTATTGATGTTGCGTGGCAACAACCGAACTCACCTTTAGTTGATCCCCACTTAAGGGTATCAATAGGCCTTGAATAGTAGTAATAATTAACGAAACTAATATGAGTGAGCATAGAGATAGACGCATATAAGACCAAGTGATACATTAGTGAGTCGCTGATAGAGTTAGGATGGCGGTTAGCTCAGTTGGTAGAGCACATTCCTTACAAGCATGGGGTCGTAGGTTCAACCCCTACACCGCCCACCATCAATACTAAAGATACCTCTTCGCACCAAATAAAAATGTATCGATTCCTGGAGAGTTATGTATGAACAACGACCCGTTTCTATTTAAAAACAGGCATATTGGTCCTACTGAAGACAAGCAGAAAGACATGTTAAGTAGGATTGGTGTTAAGGATTTAGATACGTTAATTAGTGAGACAATACCTGAAAAAATAAGATTAAATCAAACCTTAGAGTTACCTTCAGCAGTTTCCGAGACAGAGATATTAGCAGAATTAAAAGAGTTAGCCCGTCTAAACAGGCCTGGAACCTGTTATATTGGAATGGGGTATTCACCTTGCATGACACCCTTACCTTTGCAGCGATATGTGTTCCAGAATCCCACCTTTTATACGGCATATACACCCTATCAGCCAGAAATTTCACAAGGACGTTTAGAAGCACTCTTGAATTTTCAAACCTTGGTGTGTGACTTAACACAAATGGAGATAGCCAATGCATCTTTATTAGATGAGGGAACGGCTGCGGCAGAAGCGATGGCGCTGTGTTACAGAGAGAAAGAAAAAGGATGTCATGCAACGGCCTTTTTCGTTGATCAAGAGGCCTATCCTCAGACAAAAGAAGTGTTGAGAGGACGAGCCGAACCACTGGGCATTACATTGGTTGAAGGGGATCCCTTAACGTGGCAGGCAGATTCGTCCTTTTTTGGGGCATTTATTCAATATCCCACGGGTGTTGGCCAGGTTAACGACTACAGTCAATTCTGTGGACAATGTCATCAGCAAAACTGTTTAGTCGTTGTTGCAACAGATTTATTAAGTTTGACCCTGTTAAAACCGCCTGGTGAATGGGGGGCTGATATTGTGGTTGGAAATAGCCAAAGGCTAGGCGTTCCTATGGGCTATGGCGGCCCACATGCGGCCTTTTTTGCAACAAAAAAACGCTATCAGCGGCAAGTTCCAGGCCGAATTATAGGGATTTCTAAGGATCGGCGTGGTAATCGTGCGTTACGGATGGCGTTGCAAACAAGGGAACAACATATTCGGAAAGAAAAGGCCACATCAAATATATGTACGGCTCAAGCACTACTTGCAACAATGGCATCCTGTTATGCGGTCTATATGGGACCTAAGAGGCTACGAGCGTTAGCACAGTCGACTCATGAATTAGCGCAGTATTTAGAGGCCGCCTTAAACACAATAGGATTTAAACAGCTTAATACCTGTTATTTCGATACGGTAGTTATAGAGGCAAATACAGAAGAGAAAGCTCGTATTCGAGGGCTTTTAGAGCCGGAAGAGATTTCAATACGTTATCTTGACGATAACCGGATTAGTATGAGTGTGGATGAAACAAAAACAAGTCAGGAGATAGATCGGTTATGTGTTTTACTAGCAGCCATTCACAAAAAAGACTATCATCCACAAGTATCGCCTATCCATAA
This sequence comes from uncultured Candidatus Marinamargulisbacteria bacterium, assembly GCA_964540745.1. Lineage (GTDB taxonomy): Bacteria > Margulisbacteria > Marinamargulisbacteria > JABIPA01 > JABIPA01 > CAZIOF01. The sequence continues at coordinate 4,714 of CAZIOF010000241.1, read as the reverse complement.
AAGCATCCCCCAATCTTTGAAACGACAAAGTGACTTTCTCATGGACCCTGTTTTTAATGACTATCATTCTGAAACAAAATTTATGCGTTATATCAAACATTTGGAGAGCAAAGATTTAGGATTAAATACAAGTATGATCCCATTAGGATCCTGTACAATGAAATTGAATGCAGCTACAGAACTAGAGCCTGTTTCCTGGCCCGAATTTAATCAGTTGCACCCGTTTCTTCCGATGAAACAAGCACAAGGCTATTTAAAGATATTTGATGATCTAGAATCTTACTTATGTACTATCACAGGGTTTGATGCAGTGTCACTACAGCCAAATGCAGGTTCCCAAGGTGAATTGGCCGGACTTCTAGCGATAAAGGCTTATTACAATGATAAGGGTGAGGACCAGCGACACCATGTATTAGTGCCTCAGTCTGCCCATGGCACGAATTTTGCAAGTACAACTTTGGCAGGTATGTCTATAGTTATGGTGAAATGTTTATCAGATGGCAGTATCGATATGAATGATTTGAAAGCAAAGGCAGAAAGATATTCTGAGACCCTTGCAGCTGCAATGATAACCTATCCGTCTACCTATGGTATTTTTGATGACAATATACAGGACATGTGTGCTGTTGTGCACCAATATGGGGGCCAGGTGTATATGGATGGGGCTAATATGAATGCCCAAGTGGGCTTAACAAACCCTGCACAAGTTGGTGCTGATGTGTGTCATTTAAATTTACATAAAACATTTGCCATCCCTCACGGAGGTGGCGGTCCAGGTATAGGCCCTATAGGTGTGAAGGCACATTTAAAAGACTTTCTTCCTGGTCATGGCTTTGTTGAGGATTTTCCAATAAAAGTCCCTGCTGTTGCGGCAGCACCCTGGGGCAGTGCAAGTGCGTTATTAATTTCTTATTCATATATTCGGTTAATGGGATCAGAGGGCTTAACAGAAGCGTCAAAAGTCGCCATTTTAAATGCAAATTATATGAAGACACGATTATCGTCACGCTATGATATTGTATTTCAAAATAAACAAGGTCGTGTTGCTCATGAGTTTATTTTAGATTTCCGATCCTATCGAAAAAGCGCTAAAATCGAGGTTGAAGATATTGCAAAACGGCTAATGGACTATGGCTTTCATGCCCCTACACTATCTTGGCCGGTTCCAGGTACGTTAATGATTGAACCTACCGAAAGTGAAGGAAAAGACATGTTAGACCAGTTTTGCGATACCATGTGCGATATTAAGGACGACCTAGACAGCATTCAGTCTGGTGAGGTAGATAGCCAAGATAATGTATTAAAAAACGCACCGCATATTCAAGAAGAGGCGCTAAGCGATCAGTGGGCGTTTCCCTATTCACGTGAAAAGGCAGTCTTTCCTTTAGATGTTGTTCGGAATCACAAGTTTTGGCCAACAGTGAGTCGGATTGATCAGGCTTATGGCGATAGAAATCTTGTATGTACCTGTACTATTCCCGAAGAAGCCTTAGCCACTTTATAGTCAGTTACTGACTAATTTGTACCTTGGTATTTATCAAGTGAGGTGCATTAAATATTAGAATCTCTTATAATAGATAAGGATTGAAAAATAGCAGCTAATAAAAAATGAAACTTGTGATAAAATTATTCGAGAATTTAATGCAAGTATAAATTTATTATTAATCCTGGGGAGGGTTTAGTATGACAAATCTTCTAAGACATATATCTTTAAGCTCAAGAAATCATCCACTCGTCATGATGGGCGTGAGTCATAGGTTTCAGGTCTTTATGTACCATGTTATGACATTAATAGGTTGGGGGTTAATATGATTATTGAAACTGCCCACGCCTATTTTTATACATATTGCCAAGTGGAGCGTAAGCGCTTAGAGGGCGTCTATATAATCCTATCATAAGAATCGTTATCTCTTACGGGATATAACGGTGTTCAGTAGTCAAAAAAACTGTCTTATAAAAGGAATTTATAATGAAAAACGTAATCAATATAATCACAAATAAACATAATCCAAAACAGCATTTTGTTGAACTTCTCAGTGGGGTTTTTATAATGGCTTGGGCAGCATCATTTTCAAAACTGATTCAATTACCGAGTATCCAAATTTGTTTTTGGAGAACCATGATTGCAGCATGTGCAAGTCTTATCTGCGTTGTCTTACTTAAGCAAAAGTTTGTGATAAAGGAAAAGAAGGATGTGGCTAAATTTTGTATGTCATCGGTCTTTTATGCCATTACCTTCTATGGATTGTATGAGAGTGTAAAGCTAGCGGGTATAACAGTTGGTATTATGAGTTTTTATACCTACCCATTATTTACAGTGATATTAGAACCACTTTATTTTAAACAGCGAATGAAGTGGAAAGATGGACTAGTGGGTATAGGGATATTTTTAGGGTTAATCCTAACCACATTAAATATTGGTTTTGATGTAATATCCATATCTGGAATATTGTGGGGGTTAGCAGGGTCAATGGGATATGCGATGAGAAGTATTATTAGTAAATCTTTGGTGTTGCGTTATACAAGTTTTCAGATCTTAAGTGTTCAATATAGTATGATGACATTATTGTTTATCCCGTTTATTCTCATGAATCCAGTAATGCCGGGCGTTAATGAACTTGGGCTGCTGCTGATATTGGGGAGTATTGTTACAGTGGGAGGAACGTTATTATACACGCGAAGTTTAGTTAGTTTTAGTGCCAAAAAAGCAACTGTTATATCAGGGATGGAGCCTGTGATAGGATTGGGGATAGGGGGGGTATTCTTTAACGAAGTTCTTTCTGGGACCACTTTACTGGGTATTGTTATTGTAATCGGCGCTATTTTTATAGAGGGGTTTAGGGTAATGAAAACATCGTTATGGAATAAAAAGAAGGTGATGATAACGTCAGTGAATGAACCTAGAGAAGAAAAGGTTCTAAAACCTAATTATGTTGAGGTGCCCTTAATAAGGACTCAAAACAATTTAAAAGTTCTATATAGCGATCATATCACAAAAGGCATAAAGAAGATGGGAAAGCCTTATACAGAGTTGTATAGATGTGGCAGTTATGGCTAAGTTGTGTTGTACAAAAATGCCTATTATGAAACTTATTTAAGTCCCACTCGCCGCTTCCATGAGCCCCATAGAGGAGCCCCGTTCTTATTACGTAGCCGAAGCATATGGCGTCCTTGGATGAGAAGGTCACACATCATGGCACGTTCTTTTTTAAAGGTAGCAAAAGGGCCTTTTACCGTTACTTTTTGACCCACTTTAAGGGACATGTTTTGATGTAGAACAAACCAACTAGGGCCTAAATAAGCATTGAAAATATCTCCGTCTTTGGAATTAATGGTTAATTTAATACCAGGTGTCATGCCGCCTAGGGGTGATATTTCAGAAATGCTCAGAATCTTTCCAGAGTATTCGACACGTTTTTTAACATTATAACGTTCACCAAAAATAGAGTTATGTTCCCAACCTCCTTGACCTAGCCAGGTGACACCCGAATCGGCTTTAGACGGTTCGGCAATTAGAAAGGATCCAAGTTGAAGGGTAATAAGCCATACGCTCAGTATAAGAATGGTGGTTATAGCGCGCTTGGGTGTTAGAAAGTAACTCAATAAAACAACCTTTATGATCTAGGATATATCATCCCATTATAGAGACAGAGACACAAAAGCGCAAATTAGGAGATTGTCTTTAATGTGTTTTCAAAAGAAGCAAGCTCATCGTCATGGATTCGGAAGTAGCGTGCTTGGGGATGATGAAAAACAAGTGCAGAGACAGAGGCCTCCGGAGCCATCATAAAGTCTTCTGAAAGAGAGACGCCAATATGAGCCTTTGGCTTTAACAGGTCCCATAACAGGGCTTGGTCCTCTAATCGAGGGCAGGCAGGATAGCCAAAGGAAACCCGCACACCGGTATAGTTTAATTTAAAGAGATCGTCTGTGGTGATCGTGTTGGGGTCAGGGATCCCCCATTCAGAGCGAATCTCTTGGTGAAGGAGCTCTGCCAGCCCTTCAGCCGCTTCTAGGGCAATGGATTGCAAGGCATGAGACTCAAAGTAGAGACCTTCGTCAGCCATTTTTTTGGCGGTAGCAGCGATGCCATCACCTGCTGTGACAACGAAGAAACAGACCGTATCGATTTGGTCAGGATTTATAAAATCAGTTAAACAGAGTTTTTGACCACTCAATTGTCGAGGAAAGACAAAGGTTTTAATAGGTGTTTCGGTTTTAGAATCAAGAATAATGAGCTGATTACCATCGCGTCTGACTTTAAAGAATTGATAAATACCTTTTCCGGATAAAAGCGCGTCCTCTATAACTTTTTTCTTGAGTGACATCATCAAAGTATGTAGTTTAGTCGCTTTTTTATCACCTGAAGCGAGTAGCTTGTTCACATTGCCTTTAAGGCCCATGTGATGGCCATAAAGCATTTGAGGATTAATGTAGGGCCAGATATCATTAAGGTCTTTAGTGATACATTTAGGCTCAAAGTAAGGCGCTTTAGTGGTAATGGCGTCAAAGGAAAACACCAGTGGTTTAGCGATGGCACGTTCTTTGGGCGCGGGGGCAGTAGTGTTCTTGTTTAGGATGTCTTGTTGACGGGTATGGAGGGTCTCTAAGAAGGCCACTTTTTTAGTCTCATGGGTAAGCTTGTTACACACGTCGAGTCCGGTCATAGCGTCTTTACAGTAGATAACAGGGCCGTCATAAAGGGGCGCAATTT
>CAZIOF010000240.1:0-5660 GCA_964540745.1 uncultured Candidatus Marinamargulisbacteria bacterium | reverse complement strand
CAGTGTAAAAAAACTGGAGAGTTTGTTATAACTCCAGTTATCGACCAAGCCTTCTTTTAAATCGTATTCACTAGAATTAAATGTTGTGATTTCATTACTGAAAGATAATCTCTATCGTTAATTTGAGAGGGCTTTGTTATAGGGCTACTACAGTAGTAAGGAACAATATAGACAAGAAGTAAAGTCTGTTTTGGGGTTTGAATAAGGAGACCCGTGGTGGATTAGGTACAACGAGAGCCGGATCACTCACCATCACCCTGGGCAAACGCGATCTAGAAATGCATATTCGTTTAATATTGCTGGCTGCTTTCGGAGACTTTGTTGTTTTCGTGGCATTTGCAATCCTCGGGAATATCGAGCATGGGGTTGCTCTAGGTCAGGCGCTACTCCGTACCGCTCTACCATTCGCCGTTGTATGGTTTGCGGCTTCCCCATGGTTGGGAGGTTACAGGGCTTCTGCGCTGCACAATTTCAAGGAGACAGCGTGGAAAATACCATTAATATGGTTTGCGTGTGGGCTAGTCGCATTGCTTGCTCGAGCGCTATTATATGACCGTCCTATAATTTTGGCCTTTGCTCTTGTTTCACTGGGCTTACAAGGCGTATCGCTAGTTGGTTGGCGTTTCGTTCTCATCGTGGTTGTACGACGGCTATCTCGCTACTGAAAGCTACTGTCGAAGCCACTAATTGAATGCAGGTGTTACAGCAGTTTGTATGAAAAGTTAGGTTATAATATGGAAAGGATGCTAGGGGGTCACTTGCATGAACCTAAAGTTTGCCGGATTACTTTTCTTGTCCTCAGTACTGCTTGTGCTGATGACTGGTTGTGGCGTGGATAGCGAGCCACTTTCTACCCCTGCAGCAACCAAGATACTTCCTACTTCTACACCAACTCTCGTATCAATTACGTCTACAAATATACCTACCCCTACAGCCACCTTTACACTTACAAAACCACCATCAAACAAGGCAAGTAACATTGCTAAACAAACCCCATTAGCGACAACAAGTGATGCTTTTGACAAGATGCTTCAGGAAAATACGACCCCAACCTCCATCTCAAGCATGGGCGAGAAAACATCGGAGTCCTTATCCGATAAACCCTCCTCCAAAGCCCGTGACAGGATGTTTATTAACCCAGAAGGCAAACGGGGGGTGTTCAACTGTACAGAAGACAACACAAGGAGCTTTACCTCTCCTATAGTGGACCCTGATATCCTCACAGACATTGAACCTATGGGAAAGATGGCTAGCTCCCACCCCACCCCAACTGACCACCTATATGTTCACTGGTCACAACCGGCTGCCGGAGTGACGGAGTACGTGATGGCGCCGGCAGATGGACAAATCGTCAAGATAAGCAGATCCCGTGATACTTCCCCCCGGTTTGATTCGTCAATAAACGTTCCTGATTACCGAATGGTTATTATGCATTCCTGCGCCTTCTTCACTATATTTATTCACCTGGGGGAATTAGCCCCTGAAATAATTAAAGAGACAGGCCCTATCCCAGTGAAAAGTTATTGGTATACAACTGAAAACAACCCTGTATACGTTAAGGCGGGAGACCCATTATCAAAATTGAACGGTAAAGACGGTCTGGACTGGAGTGTCCATGATGCGGACGTCCTGCTTACTGGATTTATTGAACCTGATCACTACATTGGAGAGCCGTGGAAAGTACACACAGTAGATCCCTTCCAATACTACGAAGAACCTTTGAGATCCGAACTGATGTCACCTGTAATCAGAAAAGCGGAACCAATAGCAGGGAAGATAGATTACGACATTGAAGGTACTATCGTAGGCAACTGGTTCCTTGAGGGCACAAACGATTACGACGGTAGCCCAAATGCCTCTGAATACTGGGAAGGACATCTAACTTTAGCATATGGATACATTGACCCAACCCAGATACGGATTTCGCTAGGTTTCGATTCAGGCATAGATGACCAGCAATTCTGCAACGTGTGTTTCGGTGCCTACGGAGTTCGAGATAACAAGCCTGACCCTGCCTCTATCGGGCCCGCTGAAGGGCTGGTCAAATACGAGTTGATGTCCAGGCAGGGTCCGAATCATGAACAGGTCGGAGATACCTCGCTCGGGACTTTCCTTGTTCAACATCTGGGTAACAGGACTTTAAAGGTTGAGTTCGTGCTGGGGAAGACTCCGGTGCAGGTGGCAGAGTTTTCAGATAATGCAACGATATATAAGCGGTAGTGAGCAATCTAGGCATTCGGATACTGGAGAAAATATGTCATTATTATCATGGAAAAGAAAACAACAATCCATTTCAGAAGAGGATGGGGAGTTGGAAAATCCCTATTTCGATGTGCAGGCCGAGATGGGCACAACGGTCCATGGAGGTAGCTTAAAAGCCACAAAAGACCTTGTGCAGTTATGTCACATTAATGAGGAGTCATATATTCTGGATGTAGGTTGTGGCGTTGGAATAACTGCATGCTATTTGGCAAAGGAATACGGCTGTAAAGTGCTTGCTATCGACATTTCGGAAAGGATGATTGACAGAGCAAAGGAAAGGGCGAAAAGAAAGGGTGCGGAGGATAAGATTGAATTTCGTTTGGGAGACGCACAAAACCTCCCGTTCAACGATGATCTTTTTGATGTCGTCATTAGTGAGTCCGTAACCGCGTTCGTTGCCGATAAACAAGGGGCGGTAAACGAATATGTGCGAGTAACCAAGCCAGACGGATACATTGGGCTTAATGAGATCACATGGTTAGAGGCGGATCCTACAGAAGAACTGGTTGGAGGTATATCGCGTATAGGCATCAAGCCCGAAACCGCAGACTATTGGAAAGAAATACTGGTGAAGTCGGAATTAAGAGACGTTGGAGCTGTAGTAGAGAGGACTCGCCCAATCACATTGGTTGGTCAATTGAAGCGATTGGGTTTTTGGGAAAGTGTCAGGGTGGTGTATCAGTCCTTGTCCATGTTTGCCAGACTTCCGAAATATCGGAGGGCAATAAAAAAATTTCGCACAGAAAGGCGCTCCAGACCTGAGAACCAAAAAAATATGCAAGCCTATGTTGGATACGGTATATACACAGGTAGGAAGTAATCGTTAAAGGATGCCAGTGGTAAAGTTCATTAAGCAAGCTTTGGGCAAGTTGGGCCGTTTAGCGTTTCGGTTAGCTATGGGTTAGGCGCTAATACTGATCATATTCCCGTGGTTTGATCCCGGGCTGGATTCAACTAACCATGGTTCAAATTTTGATCTCTGCCAAATCACCAGGTATAATTAGCCGTGGTTCAGTTATGCTCTGTACCTCTTGAGGCGTCCATTCCGGGGCAATTTCCTTGAGGATCAGTCCAGAGGGAGTCACCTCTAAGACAGCCACATCTGTAACTATTAGACTGACGCAACGCGATCCAGTTACTGGAAGAGTGCATTCGAGGACGACCTTTGGTTGGTTCTGAGAATTGGTGTGTTCCATAGCAACTATGATGCGCTGTGCGCCAGCAACCAGGTCCATCGCACCACCAATATTCCCTGTTCCTCTTTCAGGAATTATCCAGTTTGCCAGGTCTCCATACTCAGATACCTGAAAAGCTCCGAGTACCGTGATATCAATGTGCCCTCCACGGACCATTGCAAAGGCATCTTCTGAGGTGAAAAAAGCCATCCCGGGTACAGGAGCGAGGAATTGGCCACTAGCATTGATCAGATTAATGTCTTCCTCTCCTTCTTTTGCTAGTGGGCCGTAGTTGAGGACACCACTTTCGCTGTGGTAAACGATATTGCACCCTTCAGGGGTGAATTGGGAGACTAGAGTGGGTATGCCGGTACCCAGATTCACGTACTTGCCATCACCTAACTCTTTAGCCACCCTCATCGCGATTAAGTCTCTGCTCAGGCGTGGGCCAGTCATCGTGTCACCTCTTCACAATTCGTTTTACGTATATCCCGGGTGTGACTATGGTTTCTGGGCTCAAAGATCCTGGTTCCACTATATGATCTGCTTCTGCAACAGTGATTAGGGCAGCGGTAGCCATTGTAGCGTTAAAGGTTCGGGACGTACCTTTGTAAACTAGATTACCCAAAAGATCTGCTTTCCAAGCTCGAATGAAGGCATAGTCTGCCTTGAGGGCGTACTCTAGGATGTACTCACGGCTATCAATCATACGTGTTTCTTTGTTCGTAGCCAAAAGCGTTCCAACTCCGGTAGGGGTGTAGAATGCAGGAATACCGGCACCTCCAGCACGGATGCGTTCGGCCAATGTGCCCTGCGGGACTAGTTCCAGCTCTATTTCCCCATCTCGGTGGGCCATCTCAAAGGCATTGGGACGGGATGACGAAGGCGTTAGAGGAAAAGAGGCAATTATTTTCTTTACCTGTCCGTTTTCCACAAGCAAGTTGTGAGTCACCTCGATATGGCTCTCGATGGCACCGAACCCTGTCAGCCCAGATGTATTGCTGATGATGGTGAGGTTTTTGGCTCCTTGGTCTCGCAACGCTAGAATAAGTCGCTGAGGCATGCCACCAGGGCCACCAAAACCGCCTATCAGAACGACTGCTCCGTCCGGTACATCAGCTACTGCTTCAGGGAAGGAGTGAATTAGTTTCTCCATCTTCCTTATATCCCTCTGTTTGTAAACATTTAACTTTTCTATTTAGAATCACAATATATAGATCTGGTAACTAAATGCTAAATTCAGTTTCCTTTTGTCATTCTACCTAACGCTACCATAACACCTATACCAACAATAGCAGTAATACTAATACCAAAACCAATCTGTCCGGTCTTTGTATATACAAACCAAATCACACCATAGACGATTACTCCAGCAATACATCCGGTCAAGAATCTCATGTACGCATCTTACCATCTGTGCGCGTCACCTCACCAGCGGCGTGTGGGATGCCCGTGACTAGGTATAATGGGTAAAGGATGCTAGGGGGTTGTAGATAGGTTGTATCATGAAGGCTGAACACTACCTTTACTAACTGGCGGTCGACTAAAAGTTAGGCTCCTGAGAGTTTGTTGTGGAATTCGTTTTAATAGCTTTAATAACAACGTTTTTGATCTGCGCGATTAGCCTTCCTTTACATGTGTTTATTCGAAAACTATCGCTTAGGGATACAGTAGCTAACCTTAGATTCTGGGCATCTACCGTAGTCGTTTCAATATTAATAGCTTTCTTAGTGCGTTTATCAGATTCATAAACTCCTACATCAATTTGTGTTTGTTTTCCGGTTCCAAAGGCATTAGTCATTACTGATAACATCAGGAATGATTGAGAAGATTTGGGTTTAGCCAGGCTACACGTGCTATTTCGAATACCATCACTCACATATGGTTGGCAAACTTAATCCCTCATTGATAGGGAAATCCGGCTGCGTGTCAGATCTACCCCTAACACCGTGACCATGACCTGCTGTTGAGGTTTGACGATCTCTGAGAGGTTTCCTATGAAGCTATCGGAGATCTGGCTAATGTGTACCAGTCCGTCTTGGTGTACACCGATATCTACAAAGGCGCCAAAATCGGTTACATTGGTTATTAATCCCGGAAGCTTCATACCCTTCGTAAGATCTTCTATTTTGTTTACACCTTCTGCAAAAGAGAATGGCTCAAACTCTTTACGGGGATCCCGTCCTGGCCGGGCTAGCTCTTTAATTATGTCATTTAATGTTG
>CAZIOF010000239.1:0-7721 GCA_964540745.1 uncultured Candidatus Marinamargulisbacteria bacterium | reverse complement strand
CCTGTACCCCCAGAGACGAAAGCTCTCGGTGGCGTCGTATGAGGCTTACCACCATCGGAAAGAAACCCCGCGCCACCACCACCTCCATAACCTTGAGCATGGGTTCCGCCCTCCCCTGAAACACCGCCTGAACCTGGCTGACCCGAACCATTCCCACCTATCCCATTTTCCTGAGTAGTCCCATCAACACCATTATTACCATCATATCTACCACCACCACCACCACCACCGGCAACAATAAGTGCCGTATCGCTAGATGTGGCACCAAATGTACCGCCTCCGCACCCACCCCCTCTTAGCTTAGTATCATCTAAACGTTCACCACCCGTTAGGCCTACCAATATTTTTAAAGTAGTTCCCGAAGTAAGCTCAAAATCACCTTTCATTCGCGCTCCCTTTCCAGGAACCCCATCTGTATAGACAGATGTGAAATTTTCTTTTCCTCTGCCTCCTTCAGCACCCCAAACCTCAATCGAATACGTCCCTGTATCAGGCACTATCCACTCTTGAATACCATTAGACACAGAAACAGCATTTCCTAAACCATCGGTACAACCACTTGTTGGACCAGTTCGTCCACTAGACCCACATGTTGTAAATGTATAGGTTATACCATCCCCAGCATGCCCATGAGACGGAGCCGCATAGGTCGTATCATGATTATGGCTAGAACCAGAATAGGAATGGCCACTCAAATGATCCGAGTTAGAAAAGTCTGTCCCATGAGAATGACCGGTAGACGCATAAGATGAATTATGTGCGCTACTATGGGACGTGGCCGCATAAGTCGAATTATGATTATGATTAGTGTCTGAATAACTATGGGAACTGGCATGAGACGTGTCTGAATAGCCCGTATGGGCATGACCCATAGCCGAAAAAGATGAATTATGTGCACTACTATGAGACATAGCCGCATAAATGGCATCATGATTATGGGTCGTACTAGCAAAGGAATGATCGCCACTATGGTTAGCCGCCACATAAGTAGCATTATGATTATGGCCCGTAGCAGAAAAAGATGAATTATGAGAACTACTATGAGATGTTGCCGCATAAGGCGAATGGGCATGAGTGGCCCCTGAAAAGGAATGGGTATGAGAACTCCCTGCAAAATAAGAATCATGGTCATGAGTCAGAATAGCATAAGAATGGCTATCCGTATGGGTTGTTGCCGCATAACTATGATTACTATGATTGAGAAGTGAATAAGAATGACTATTATCATGAGAAAGATCCGAATAATGATGACTATCCTCATGAGAGGTTAATGAATAAACTGGATCATGGTCATGGGATACCGATACAAAAATAGAGTCATGGGTATGTGTGCTTGACGACAATGATGAATGGTTATGCCCTGATGAGGCAAGGCCCGTCAAATTACTTCCGTCACCATAAAACGCAGTCGCCGTTAAAGACCCATCAATATCTAGTGTTTGGGTGGGGTTTGAAACCCCAATCCCCACCTGAACCAGGTTACTATCGTTATCCGTTAATCGAAGTGCTGGACTAGCCTGATCGGTCCCAGTCCCACCTGAGTTACCTGGGATATAGTAGTCCACATAATCACCAATGCCTGATAGCCGACTGTGTTTAAGCATAGCCCCTTGACTGTCCGATGTAAGCAGAGATTTAGTCCAATCTATAGTTAGATGATTAGATAAGTAAGCATCGCCATCAGAATTAATATAGGCCGCCAAAGTACCAGATGATCCAGTCCCTATGGTCCCCCCGTCACTATAGGCATTATCAACAGATAATCCACCGCCCGAACCATTCGGTTTCTGGGCGCCTGATTGGGTAATAATCCCTGTTAATCCAATATCACCATTCACATGTAAGCTTGCTTGTGGCGAATTACCTGTAGAAAGACCTAATCGCTCGTTCGTAAAATCCCAAACAAGATCACTATCATAAGTGACCCGTCGTGTTCCTTTACCCGATTTTTCATGCTTTAGATTTTTATTTTGCCACCAAATACCTAGTCCACCCTGTTTACCAGAGCCCCTCAAATATTTTTTAAACTGACGAAACTTGCCCTTAACCTGTACGTCCTCTTCACCACTAGCCACATTCAAACCCACCGATTTCGTTGCATCCTTTGTATGCCTCAATTTAAGGGAAGGCCCATCTTCTGCAGTTCCTGATTCGATACTCAACACAATCCCGTCTTCCGGAGTTCCGATATGGATACTCCCTGTAGACACATATAAGTCTCGCCAACGCCGATCAGGAGACCCTAAATCATAGGTATCCTGAGCAGACGGTAAGAGATGGGTACTAATTTCAACATTACCATCACCATTAATGAGTAACTTACCACCTTCAAGAATATGAGCTCGATAGGCAAACGAAACAGCTTTAATAGGAATTCGTGGTGTCATTTCAGGGTCCGTATCAATTTGGATCCCTAAGGAAAGATCATCATTGAAATTAGACGGTTCTAAGGGCGTCAAACTCCCTAAACGAACACTAAAATGGCCATTAATAATGGTAATCGCATCATTACCCGAATAAGCCTCGGTCCATACCTCCGAACCTAATGAATTATAAAGTTTAAATGTGATAGATATCGTACCATTAAGCGGAACACCACTGCTATCAGACAAGGTGGCTTGATAAAAAACTGTCCTAGGTACAGCAAAACAAGTCACACCTAATACTATGAAACATAGCAACCATGTAACCGCCTGTTTATATACCAAAAAGAGACCCTTTCTTAACATAGAAATGGCCCATCCCCCTTTATAAACATCATCACGACCCAAATAAGACATGTTACAAACAAATAAGACCCCTTACAAAGAGTAAGCCAAGCTTACAAAAGCCCTATTATCCTATTCCCCAATCTAACAAAAAATAAACATTGATGCGCTGTGGTTTGTTCTTAAACAGTCCATCTATAATCGATCTATTGCGCCCCTTTACCAAATAAGTAGGTCACCAACTTAGGAAATCCATTCAAAGCTGCTAAAATTAAGGGTGTACAATCATTAGAGTCTCGTTCACTAAGAGAACACCCTTTTTCCACAAGAAGAGACACAATGCTGCTGTATCCTTTTTGAGCTGCCCAATGCAATGGGGCTCGACCCAATTTGTCCCTCGCATTAATAGACGCCCCTTTCTCAATAAACATACCCACAAGTTCATGGCGACCATGCATGGCCGCCAAATGAAGTACTGTATGACCAAACGAATCTTCTTTTTTTAGCAACGCGCCCTGTTCAATTAATAAAAGAGCAATAGCCGTATGCCCCCCAATAATCGCCATCCCTAATGGTGAAACACCACATGTTGTATAGACATTAATCGATACATGAGCATCTAACAATGATTGAACGCGTATTAAGCAGCCCTTATAACAGGCTATATGAAGGGGCGTCACACCCTCTTTATCTGAAATATTGAGACGAGGCCTTTTAGCCATAAGAGAATGAAAAATAAGCGGCGATTCAATAAGACACGCACAATGAAGCGCTGTCCAACCCTTTACATTTTTTACGGTAATATCAACAGACTTCCTAAACAAGCATTCCACAACCTCTAAATGTGCATTCATAATCGCAACAAATAGGAGAGGATCGCCCTGTTCATCAACAATATCCAATTGAAGACTATTCGTTAGCATCTTATCAAGATAAACTGAATAACCATTCCGAACAGCCCATAAGAGCCGTTCTTCATCTGTAGTCGACAACTTAAGAAACTGTTCATTATCGTGATAAAGTTGTTTCCACCCCCTATTCACAGGCTTTAGACGTCCAAACTTACCTTGAAACTGTCGTCGCCAAGCACCTTCAAAAAAGTGGCTTATAATCCCTGTCCCCATTCTCGAAAACAACGATATAAACAGTGTCCCAGATACACGCTTCTCTTCACTCACACATGCCCGAATAAAATATAGGGGAAGGGGATGAACAGCAGAGAGCTTATTCCAAATAGAAATAAGGCTCTCTCTAACAAACGAATTTGCATGTTTGTCTGGCGACACATTTAATACAGTAAGTAGCTTCGTATAACACTCATACGCTAGAAGAAAATCGCCTTGCTCAAAAACACCATCTGCCTTTTCTAACTGTGTCTGAAGACCTTCCCTACTTGTCACAAGTCTATCTACAGGTTGATTTTTCGACTTCACAATTTATCTCCACGTCTTAAAGTCATGCTAAACGCATCATAAAAACCAAAACCAAAACCAAAACAATTCAATAATGTATCCCAAATGATAACCAATAGTCTAACCCCTTTTCCTTTCTAATAATGTCAAAACAATATCTTTACAGTCAGAAAAAAATTGATGTGGATCATAACGATTCATTAACAAGTAATCACCATAAGATTTATATACAGCCCGTGATTTTTGATACTGGGTAAAACAATAGTTATCCGGCGCATACTGTTTAATATCCCTATCTGATGCATCAACCACAATAATATTGTCTCAAACCACCAAAAGTCCAATTTCTTCCAAAAACGCCCCTTCGATCAACACATGTGGGGTTATAGCATTCTCAATCTGTTCTAAAGTTCGCTGCTTAATCAATGGGTGAATAATCCCATTCAACACAATTAATTGGGACGGCTCAGAAAGAACCCGCTTCCTCAAGAAAGGTCTCTTAACAAACCCCTCATCATTAAGAATATCCCGTCCAAACGCCTCTGTTATTGACTGAATCACCTGTGATTCAGTCAATAACAAATGGCCGATCCGATCTAAATCAATGAGCGTTGATTCAACAAGATCCAACAGAATAGACGCTGCAGTAGATTTTCCAGACCCTGCTCGACCTGTCAATCCAATAATCATAATCGTGCCTTAACCAAATTATGTATTTCTATATACTTAAGCACCCAAGAAGGTACCAAACCCTTAATAGAGTCACCACAAACTAATTTATCACGAATCTCAGTAGACGATACAGAACAAGGCGGCATATTCAAGTAACGAATACGTGATAGGTCATCCACATGCAGTGTGTTTACCGCATAGGCATTAACCGCCTCTTCCGAGCTTTCCTTTCGATTAAATATTAATAAACAAACCTTCTTTAAAAGGCTTTCAAATTCCCGCCATGTATGAAACGAAAAAAAGTTATCCGCTCCCAAGACAAGATAAAATGTATAATTCAAATAGATTTGTTCAAGGTCACGTAATGTATCAATAGTCCAAGATGGCCTTTGTCTCTGCGATTCCATATCAGACACTATAACACGATCATTGGCTTGAAAGTGCTCCGACAACATGGCAAACCGGTGCGAAAAAGAAAGAGTCGTTTTTTGTTTATGCGACGGGTTAAACGTAGGAACTAACACTATTTTATCAAGGTAATCACACAATATTAGCCGTTCAAGCATAGCCAGATGCCCCACATGAAACGGATCAAAAGCACCTCCAAATAACGCTAATCCCGGCACCGTCAACACGCCTCAATACCTAATAAAACAAAAAAGACAGTTTTAAATAAAATCTTAATGTCTAAAAGTAAGGTCCAGTTTTTAATATAATAAAGATCGTATTTAATTTTGTGTTCAGGACGACGTGTCAGCACAGAACGTCCATTAACCTGAGCCCAACCCGTAATCCCTGGCTTCAATAAATGCCGATAATTAAAATCAGGAATCGTTTTAATATAGGTCTCTACAAAAAAAGCTCGCTCAGGACGAGGACCTACCATACTCATATCCCCTTTAAGGACGTTCCACAACTGAGGAAATTCATCAATAGAAAACCGACGAATAAACTTGCCCCCTGGGATACAACGCGAATCCCCTTCTTCATCCACAAATACGGGCCCTGTCAATGCTTCGGCGTTAGGAATCATTGTTCGAAATTTTAAAAGTGTAAACACCTTACCATCCTGACCAACACGATCTTGAGAAAATAAGACTGGGCCAGGAGACACAATCTTGATCCACAACATGGCCAACAAACACACAGGAAGGCTCAAAACACCAATAAAAAGACCCGTAATTATATCTAACACCCGCTTAAGACCTAAATCAAATGCATGAAAATGAAACCGCTTACGAACAATGTAAGCCAATCCATCAAAGTCTTCTAACGATAATTGTCCTGAATTCTGAAACGAAAGCTCAGATAAGACCCGACATTCGATCCCATGTTGTTCACAATAGGTAATAAGATCCCTTAATGAAAATGGAGCAGACAAAGCACGTGTCACAAACACAATACTAACCTTTTCAGGATCTACACAAGTTGTAAACGAGTCTAGGGTCCCTAACCATTTAAATCGATCTTTGAGATGATAATGGTACTGTTCAGGTGGCGCATCATCCACAGTCCCAAGGTAATGAAGACCTAATGTAGGTAACTGTAAAATCCGTTCTGCAATATCCTGTCCAAGATCGCCAGAACCAATAATAATAGTCGAACGTGCGCCTATCCCCTTAGACAGCAAAAAAAGTTGTAACCTAAAAATAAAATACCGACCCAAAAAAAGAAAACAAATACCTAATCCCCATGCATATAACAGGACTGTTCTAGAGTCAGGAATAGATCGAAACAAAAACGAAACTAAAACAACCTCAAGTGTACCAATAGAGACCCCTTTAACCACCTTAATAAATTCATTTACCTCAGGCATAACACCTGTAAATAATCGATAAAGGCCAACCACATAAAAAGACCCTATCCATAACACAATAATGAGGCCAGAAAGCGCTAAGTAAGGCTCAACTTGAGCATGTGCATAAATCTCACCTTTCTGAATAGAAAAAATATTTTGTAACACCCAACCCATCTTAAACTTAAAGCTATAAGCTAACACAATAACGATAGGAATCATGACACTATCTGACAGAACTTTTAACAAAATGATACTTCGAGAAAAAGACGCTTTAGGTTTCAATATTCTGGTTTCAACTGACGTGCCATCAAATAAGACATCACGTCCTTGATTGGATGGCCGTGAAACAAAACATTATAAAGCGCTTGAGTAATTGGTAAATCAAGCCCTCTTTCCTTAGCCACAGAAAAGGCCAAACGTGTGGTTTTAACCCCTTCAGCAACCTGTGGATAACACACGGCCTTAGCTTTCTCCACATCATCCGATTGTGTAAGTGCATAACCAACACGATAATTTCGACTCTGGGAAGACGAACATGTTGCAATCAGATCCCCCAATCCTGATAAGCCATATAATGTCTTCTCTTCAGCACCAAATGCCAACGAAAAACAGACCATCTCTCTAAGCCCACGGGACACTAATGCCGCTTTTGCGTTATCGCCAAACCCTAAACCTGAGACAGCCCCACCTGCAATCGCAATAATATTCTTAAAAACACCCCCACATTCAACCCCTCGAATATCTTGAGATGAATAGACCCTAAACATGTTGGAACTAAGAAGTGACTGAAACGTAATGGCAACCTCTGAAAACGATGAGGCAATCACCGTAGCCGCAGGTAATCCTTGACGTATTTCAGACGCTAAATTAGGACCAGAAAGCATGGCGATAGGACTATCAGAACCGAGAATATCTAATACATAATCAGAAACAAAGGGAGATGAGGCATCCTCAATAACCCCTTTTGTTAAAATCAACATCGGTATAGATTTTGAGTAATAAGCCATACTCTGTTTTAATATATCCAAATAGGGAGACGCAACCCCCAAAACAAGCGCGGAAACATCTTGAAACACATCCTCAAGTCGGGTCGTCGCCCGAATCAAAGAAGACAATTCCAACTCTGGAAAG
>CAZIOF010000238.1:0-11891 GCA_964540745.1 uncultured Candidatus Marinamargulisbacteria bacterium | reverse complement strand
TATCGAGCAAGTTGCTTCCATTTCGGCTAATAATGATTCAGAAATTGGAGAGCTTATTGCAAATGCAATGGAAAAAGTGGGCAATGATGGTGTTATTACGGTTGAAGAATCAAAAGGTATTTCAACAGAGCTAGAGGTTGTTGAAGGGATGCAGTTTGATAAAGGCTATGTTTCTCCTTATATGATTACAGATAAAGATAGAATGGAAGCTGCTTTTGATGAGCCTTTTATTCTTGTTACAGATAAGAAAATATCTGCGATTAAAGATCTACTGCCTGTTTTGGAGAAGGTTGTTCAAACAGGAAAAGGATTAGTTATTTTAGCAGAAGATATTGAAGGAGAAGCGCTAGCTACGTTAGTTGTAAATAAATTACGTGGAACCGTAAATTGTGTAGCTATTAAAGCACCAGGTTTTGGTGATAGACGGAAGGCTATGTTAGAAGACATTGCTGTTCTAACAGGTGCTGAAGTTATTTCAGAAGAAAAAGGCTTAAATTTAGAAGCTACTGAATTAACACAATTAGGAAGCGCGGCTAAAGTTAAAGCAGATAAAGACAATACAACCATTGTTCAAGGTAAAGGTGACGCACAAAAATTACAAGCACGTATTAGTGAAATTAAGATGGAATTAGATAATTCAGATTCTTCTTATGACAAAGAAAAGCTTCAAGAACGTTTAGCAAAACTATCTGGCGGTGTTGCAGTTGTTAAAGTTGGTGCTCCTACAGAAACAGAGCTTAAAGAGAAGAAGCATCGTGTTGAAGATGCCCTATCCTCAACAAGAGCGGCTGTTGAAGAGGGAATAGTACCTGGTGGTGGAACGGCATATATTAGCTTAATTCCTATATTGGAAAAAGCTATAAAAGCAGAGCAGGGCGAAACTAAAATCGGAATGGAGATAGTTGCACGTGCCTTAGAGATTCCTTTAAGACGCATAGCCTCTAACTCAGGTCAAGAACCTTCAGTTATTGCCGATAAAGTAAAACATGAAACTACAGGTGTGGGATTTAATGCACAAACTGGCCAGTTTGAAGATATGCTTAAAGCAGGTGTGGTTGATCCTCTTAAAGTAACACGCTCAGCATTACAAAATGCTGCTTCAATTGTAGGTTTGTTATTAACGACTGAAGTTCTAATCGCAGATAAGCCAGAAGATAGAAAAGAAGCTGACGCAGCAGCAGCGGCAGCTGGTGGAATGGGTGGCGGAATGCCAGGTGGAATGCCAGGCGGAATGCCAGGCATGGGATTCTAGTTTAGCAGAACCCAGTTACGTAAAGTTAAAAAGACCGCTCTGTTAAGGGCGGTCTTTTTTTTGTTTAAAACGAGATAATAATGGTGATAAATGTCGTATAAGTATTCACTCATAAAATTTGCGATATTGAGACTATTTTAAACCATCCGTATAGAGACTTAACAATAAGGCGGGGGGATTAAAGATTTCTAAATTATAATTTTCGACTATAGTCCATGTTTATATATATGAGATAGGGGCTTTTACCTTTGTTTTGAAGTTTTTCTAGAGGCCTTCCAACATGACAAATGATTTTAAGGAGTGATCAACGGTAAGGACTCTTTGATACGGTTAAGATAAACAGATACTAGAAAATCCGTGAACAATAACTATTGAAAATAAGATTAGAGTCAAAAACGTGGATGTCATACGGGAACCTGTTATAAGTAAAGCAACCAATCATATTTTTCAATGTTTGTTTAAAATAGCGAAGAATAAATAAAAGTCTTACTGAATAAGGTTTAAGAAACTATCTTCTGAAAGAATTTCAATCGTTCCAATAGCTTCTGCTTTTGCTAATTTAGAGCCTGGATTGTCTCCCACTATAAGAAACGTTAGCTTTTTACTGACGCTTCCTAGAATAGTACCACCATGTTCTTTAATAAGTGCTTCAGCTTCGTGTCGTTTATACGTTGATAGTGTTCCTGTAATAAGAAAGGACTTTCCTTTAAGAGGACTAGTAGAATTTTTTGTCTGGGGTTCGGTGAGAGATAAGCCATGATCGGTTAACGCTTGGATCATAGATAAAAATGATTCTGAATGAAAAGATTGCATTAATGAATATACCGTTTTAGATCCAATTTCAGGGATTTGTAGTAAAGCATCTTCAGTAGCCATAGATAACTTATCAAAACTTAAAAAAGTTTTGGCAAGACATTCTGATGCACGTTGTCCTACGAAGTGAATGCCTAAACCAAATAGAACCTTTGATAGTGGAGCTGTCTTACTTTGTTGGATATTCAAGACGATTTGCTGGGCATTTTTAGGCCCCATCCGGTCACAGGGCTCTAAATCTGCCGGCGTTAGTGCATAGAGATCAGAAATCCGAGATACTAAGTTATTATCGACAAGAACGTTAACAAGTTTAGTTCCAAGACCTTGAATATCTAAGGCATTTCTGGAGCAATAATGCTTAAGACGCCCTTTTAGCTGATCAGGACAGTCTAGATTGAGACATCGAAAGGCAACCTCATCATCAAGTTGAGTAATAGGACTGTTACATGACGGACAGTGCTCGGGCATTTGAAATAAGCGGCGTTTAGAGCCAGGGGAATGAAGGCCTATAATTTTAGGGATAACGTCGCCTGCGCGTTTAATAACAACGTCATCACCAATTTGGATCTGTTTTCGGGTAATATCTTGGTCATTGTGTAAGCTTGCACGCTTAACAGTGACGCCAGAGATATCCACTGGTTTTAGAAGTGCAACAGGCGTTAAAACACCGGTTCTGCCGACTTGAACAATAATATCCTCCAGTGTTGTAACGGCAGTTTCTTCTTTAAATTTATAAGCAATGGCCCAGCGGGGGGCCTTTACAGTAAAGCCCAATTGTTTCTGGAGTGCTCGTTCATTAACTTTAACAACGGCGCCATCAATTTCAAAGTCATAAGTGTTACGCTGTGTTTCAATATGGTGATAGGTGTTTATAATCGATTTTAGCGTGGCGCCTACTTGGATATCCGGTAACACAGGAAAGCCAAGTTCTGTCAGTGCGTTTAGAGATTCCAATTCGTTAGAGTAGGAATCTAAGCCTTGATAGATAAAAATATCAAGATGTCGTTCAGCAGCAATTTTAGGATCAAGTTGGCGGATAGCCCCTGCTGCAGCATTTCGGGGATTTGCAAAGTTCCCTTTGAGAGAGTTAAAGGCACTTTTTCGGAGATAAACTTCACCCCGAACTTCAAGATCGATGGGTTTTGTTAATTTCATAGGAAGTGAATTTATGGTCTTAAGATTATGTGTAACAGTTTCACCGACCAATCCGTTGCCACGTGTTCCTCCTTCTTGAAAAATTCCTTTTTGATAGCGCAAAGCGATAGCAAGGCCATCTATTTTAGGCTGAATAATAAAACTAGGGGACGCCTCTGAATCAATACCTTTTTTAACACGAGCCATAAAACTTGAAAGGTCTTCTTCCGTAAAGGCATTGGATAAAGAGGGGCATTTTTGAGAGTGTTGAAAAGGGACAAAGTGGTCTAAAGGCTTATCTCCAATGCGTTGGGTAGGCGAATAGGGAAGAATAAGCAAGGGGTTCTGAGTTTCAAAATCAAGCACTTGTTTATAAAGACTATCATACGCTGAATCACTAATTTGAGGCGTATCAAGAACATAGTAGCAGCGGCTATGATGGTTTAATTGTTCAATAAGTGATTCATAATGTTTTAGATCCATGATTATAAAATGGTCAATTTAGTAAGCCATTGTGTCACAACCATGATATAACTAGAAAAGGGCTTATATAGGAGTTGAGCAACAATAAGAATCCCAAATAAGCGACCAGCATGAAGAAAAAAGACAACTGTTTTTATGTCGTCTTGAGGTCGTTTATGATGAACAACCTGATCTGTAATCCGGGCACCAGCAGGGTCCACAAAAATTGTAAGGAGAATAGTTCCCATTCCGTTGACAATCCCGGACAGTAGATTAGCTGTGGAACGGTATTCAGGAAGATAAGCTCCTGCGGTAAGCGAACAAAGAACCCCAATAGTCCAAATAGCAGTTACAAAGATATTCAATATGAGAAACCCCTTAGGAATGGTTTTCAAAGAAAAGGAGAGTGTCGAAAAATTAGGAAATCTAAACACCTTTACAAAGTTTAGTAGTGTTTTTGGTTTAAATGATTCAATAAAAATCTTAGGAAGTGACCCATGGGCAAGAAAACGATAAATGGCCTTTTCGAAAAGAGTAACGGTCGTAGGGGTAAGCAGAGCCCCCACTAAGGACCCTAGGAATGCGGCAAAAATAACAAACCGCATAGCCAGTTCAAAATGTGTTAGAGCTGAAGATGTTCCAACATGAATAGTAGCGTCGGCAAGAGAGCCTAATAAAGGAGCTTGGAACATGTTTGATAGGCGTGAAATGAGGAGTGTTGTAGATACAAACGATAACGCGATCGCGATTTGCTTTGTTCGAATACCTGAGATACGCATCCCATAAGCAAGAGACTCAGAGAGATGCAAACAAAATGTAAAAAAACAGATGATATAGAAAGAGAGCATGGTTTTTACTAGGGTGGGTCTGAAAAGAAAATCGTATTTATTTCGTTACAGAACTGTTGCATGATGTTTATAGCAAATGTTTTGGAAGAAATATTAAAATTCTTTAAACCGATTATATTATAGTTTGGATGACTATCCAAAAAAAGGCTAATCAGTAAAATAAATTGGGTATCAATCTCTTTAATGAGAGAAAAGGAAAGATGTGATTGATGATAAAACAGTTGTGTGTGATGACGATAAAATTCGTGACCGAGTTGATCACACATGATGGTATTAAGGAGTCGTGTACATAACCGCATTTCAGAAAGAGTTATATCTTGCTTAACAAAAATGAAATTAAGCATAGGCTCTTTTTCGATAAACGTTTCAACGATATCAGGTTCTTTAACATCAAAGGGGCTTGCTCGTTTGTAAGTGGTAGGGCCGTTAAATGAAACAACCATGTTTGAGTTTAAGTTGAACGTATAATCAGGGAACTTAGGGGATAGCTGTTCACAATCAAGATCAAAAGACTTATCATAAAAATAACTTTTTAGCCTTGTTTTTTTCATGCCGTTTATCATAACATAAACTCAATGCAAGGAGTAATTACAGCAATGATAAGTTACATTAGAAAAAGAATTTCTCAAATGATAGCAAATAAAAGCCTCTTTATAGGGCTGCTGGCGTGTATATTGCTCACAGCTTGTAGTGATAAATTTCAAGATATGGATAAATTTTATAAAGAAGGCCGCTATTTACAGGCGTCAAGAAGTGCAGTTGAAGGATTACAGAACCCCGACCTAAGGCCGAAAATAGAAGAGTTTATGTCTCTCAATGGAGCGCTTATGATGGATAAGGCTCTTCAAAAAGGACTCTTGTTAGTCAATAGAAGAAAAGATGAAGAAGGCATCTTTTACTTGCAGGAGTTAGCTTCAATATTGGAACAGCTACTACTTTTAAACGTACCTATAGATCAATTGGATGGATACCTCGATCAGGTAGAGGGAGACTTAGAAGAGGCCATTATTCGGTATGTAGAAGTTCAGTATGATGATGGTAAAGCTGCATTTAGAAATAAACGTTTTCGCAAGGCAATTCGGTTGTTTGATAGAGTAAAAAAATATGAATCATCAGGATATAAACAAACAGACGATTTAAGTTCAAAGGCATACTCTTTTTCTCTCAGAAAAATACTATTAATACCTGCGTACAAACCAGCCGATGCTGTGACGCAGGTTGTTACAGATACCATAGTGGGCTTATTAGGCGGAGGGGCACCGCCTGATGGAACCTTGAACGTCTCTCTCCGTATAGAGAGGCTAGATATTATTGAGAAGTACAATAGGGCACTTTTGGCGCAATTAAATCGCCACAAAACCCCTTATATCAATATAGAGCAGGGACAGCGTTATAAGAGCCTTCAATCCCATTATTATATTAATGGTGAAATAGATGCACGTGTTGATTATGACGAAAGCAATCGTTATAAAAACACTGGAACACTGAGATTTCAAGAAGGCAAGGTTTGGAAGTCAAGATCGTTTGGCTATGACGTACGTATTCTTAGATATAAAGTATCTGTAAGTCTTAAAGGGGGTATTTTTCTCATAAATAATAATGAGCAAGTCGGCTCATTTAATACAGAGAAAAGTGCTGAAGCTAAGGTAAAGTACACTGAAAACCCAACAAATGTTCCAGTAAGGTTCAACAAAATAGAGTATCCGTATGAGTTTCAAAACCTACGTCATGTGAATAAAACAATAAACAAAGCAACTATCATTGATAAAGCGGTTGAACGTGCTGCTGAACAAGTTTCACGTGATATTTTAAGGATAGTTGATAAGGACCTCGATCCATATATATTGCAGCTAGATTACTAGTTTAAGAGATATTAAATCAAACTTTATTGATGTGAAAAGCGACCGTATGTTATAGTATACCGATCGTAAGGTAGAGGCGGGATTAGCTCAGTTGGTAGAGCGTCTGCTTGCCAAGCAGAAGGTCGCCAGTTCGAATCTGGTATCCCGCTCCATTTAAGAGTAAAACTAAACTGTTAAGGGACGACATAATGAAAGTATTAAAATCAACACGAGATAAAAACACATATACCTTAGAGATAGAAGAAACCCAAGAGAATTTTTTAAAAATTGTTAATAAGACGTTTAAACGCATTGTTAAAGAAGTTAAGGTTCCAGGCTTTCGAAAAGGAAAAGTCTCAAGAGCTATTTTTGATAAATATTATGGGAAAGATTATCTAGTGCAAGAAGCAATGGGAGATGCAATAAATGCGGCCTATAGCGAAGCGATAGCGGAATTAGATTTAAAAGTTATAGACTATCCTAAAGATATAAATATAGAGACATATGATGAAACAAAGCCGATAAAGTTTACATGTACAGTTGATGTGAAACCTGAGATTAAGTTAAAAAAGTACAAAGGGATTAAAGTAAAAAAACAGTCTGTAGAGGTAGAAGAGTCGGTAGTCCAAGAGCGCATTGCTCAACTTTCTGAACGATATGCAGAATATAACCTAACAGAGGATAAAGCCAAAAAAGAGGATATCGTGCGTTGTGATGTAACTGCAACCATAGATAAGCGTGTGTATGAACACTGGTCACGAAATAACTTTGGGGTTAAATTAGGTTTAGCAACATTTGGTGAAGCCTTTGATACAAACGTAATAGGGATGAAAGCAGGCAAGGATAAAACATTTAAAGCCACTTTTGAAGACGATTTTAGTAATAAGGATGTCTCTGGAAAAACCGTGTCATTTAGTGTAAAGGTTACCGAAGTTCGTGAAAAGACGCTGCCTGAATTAACTGAGGAGTTTGTTCAAAAAATATCAAAAAGCAAGACTAAAGATGAGCTAGAACAATCAATTAGGATAGAATTGGAAGAAAAGTTAGTTAAAGAATCAGAAGAAAAATTACAGAATGATATTTTAGAAGAAATTATAAAAGATATTAACGTAGAGATTCCTCAATCTATGGTGGATAAGGAGGTTGAACAATCAAAAAAGTATTTTGAATCAACCTTGTCACGATCTGGAATGACATTGGAGCAATATTTAGAGATGTCTAAGCAAAGTGAAGATGCATTCAAGAAAGAACTATCAAAAAGCTCTGAAAAACGCGTTCTTTCGGAACTTGTGATGGAGGCGGTCATTAAGCAAGAATCTATTGCTGCAGAAGAGGACGATTTGAAGAATGAAATTTTATCTTGGAAAATGGAAAAAATTTCTACATCAGAACAAGCAAGCGATTATTTGACTAAAATAGACAGAGGTGTGCTTAGTGAAAATGTGAAAAAAAGAAAAGCTTATCAATTTCTGTTAGAAAACGCTAAAATAAGTACATAGATACCCATTAATGACTTGAAAGGAGTTCTAAATGACTTTAGTACCTATGGTAATAGAGCAAACCGGACGTGGAGAGCGATCGTATGATATCTACTCACGATTATTAAAAGAGAGAATCATCTTTGTAACAAGTACAATTGAGGATCAGTTGGCTAACATGATAATAGCCCAGCTCTTATTTCTAGAAGCCGAAGATAATGAGCGAGAAGCTTATATGTACATCAATAGCCCTGGTGGGGTTGTAACTGCTGGATTAGCAATATATGACACAATGCAGTATATCAAAACCAAGGTGTGTACGATATGTCTCGGCCAAGCGGCTTCTATGGGAGCTTTGTTACTAGCCTCGGGCGAGCCAGGACGAAGGTATGCCTTACCTCACTCTCGGATTATGATTCATCAGCCATTAGGTGGCGCCCAAGGTCAGGCAACAGATATCGAAATTCAGACCCGTGAAATACTTCGTATTAAGAAAAAGTTGAATCAGATACTCGTAAAGCATACAAACCAAAAAATAAAGACCATAGAACGTGATACAGAAAGAGATTTTTATCTCGAATCAGAAGAAGCTGTTAAGTATGGGTTAATAGATGAAGTTATAGTTGGTAATGAGGTAAATATAAAGACCCCATGACAAAAGCCCCAGATGAGCCAATCGTTTGTTCCTTTTGTGGGAAACCTCAACACATGGTAAGGCGTATGGTTGTAGGGCCAGGGGTATATATATGTGATGAGTGTGTCATTGTTTGCAATAAAATTGCAGACGATGAACTTAAGCAGTCTACGTCGGCCTCAAAAGATGAGGGGTTAGAGACATTTAGATTAGCAAAGCCCAAGGAGATATATAGTTTTCTTGAGAATCACATTATAGGCCAAGAGAAGGCTAAAAAAATAATATCTGTTGCAGTGTATAATCATTATAAGAGGCTTTATGCAACGACAGATCGTTATCCAGAAACAGATCTTCAGAAGAGTAATATTCTTCTGATAGGGGCAACCGGTACTGGAAAAACATTGTTTGCACAAAGCTTGGCGAAGTTATTAGAGGTTCCTTTTACTATTGCAGATGCGACAACATTGACTGAATCAGGCTATGTTGGTGAAGATGTTGAGAGCGCGTTGCACCGATTAATACAAGTAGCCGATGGTGACGTTAAAAAGGCTGAAAGAGGGATTATTTATATTGATGAAATCGATAAGATTTCTCGTAAATCAGAAAATCCATCAATTACAAGAGATGTATCAGGCGAAGGGGTTCAACAAGCACTATTAAAAATGCTTGAAGGAACAATTGTAAATGTCCCTTCAAAAGGTGGTCGAAAACATCCTCAACAAGAAATGATTTCTATAGATACAACCAATATTCTATTTATTACAGGCGGTGCTTTTCACGGTATTGAGTCTATTATTGAGCAACGTTTAAATAAACGTCGTTTGGGATTTTCCACAGAGGATAGTGATGATAACCAAAAAACAGTGAATATATTTGAACATGTTCAATCAGAGGATATGTTACAATTTGGTTTAATTCCTGAACTAATAGGACGGCTTCCTATTATAGCACCCTTAAATGAGTTAACAGAAGAGGCCATGGTACGCATCTTAAAGGAACCTCAAAATGCCTTAACAAAGCAATATATGAAGTTAATGGCTATGGATAGTATTGACCTTAGCTTTGAAGAGGATGCTCTTATCGCAATTGCTAAGGTAGCCATTAAGCGGAAGGTTGGTGCGCGTGCTTTAAAATCAATTATTGAGAGTTTGTTATTAGATAGTATGTTTGAGATTCAGACTAAGAAACCTGAATTGATTACCTTAGAACAAGTTCAGACGTACATTGATAAAGAGCTTCCAAGCGATTTGAAAAAAGCCATAAATAAGGATATTAATAATATGAAACAGGGGACAAAGAGACGAAAAAGAGCTGTCGCCTAATTATTCTTTATACCAATTATATTCAGTAGACGATGTTTCTTAGGATGAGTTTTTCGAAGTGTTACAGTAAGCGACTTAATTTTAGGATTCTTTTGGGCTAATCGATGAATATCTGTCATATACGGTGAAATTCCAAGCCTGACGATAATTTTTAGTAATCGACTGTAATTTGAGTGGGGTTGTTCTAATGCTTTTAAAATATAAGGGATGATAGGCTTTCCTATTTTGATGCTTGCCATTTCAGCAAATGTGGCTAATTTAACAGATTTTGAAGAGATAGATTTTACCATGAAAGCAAAAGACTCTATTATTCCAATGAGCATTAAACTATGTAGAATGGCTCTACGAAGATAGGGTTTATTAAAGTTATTAAGTAAATAGGGTATCGCCTTTTGACTTTTTAATCGGCCAAGTAATAAAATAGTCTGTTTTTGTGTATATTCTATACGTAAAAGGCGAATAAGATTAGCACATGATTCAGTGCCGCCAAGAACCGCAATAAGCCAGACGAGTCGATTAGCGATCACCCAATTATGTTCAGGAACAGCCTTTTCTAAAACAGTAAGCCCTCGAGTACCGTGATGCTTAATAATACTAACCGCATTATTGCGAACATCAGCGTTTGGATAACCTAGAAATGGGATAATTTGTTTGAGCGGTTTGAGGCCAAATTGGTAGAAGGCCTTAGTAGCATTTTTTCGGACATGGGCATCAGAATCGATAAAGACTTTTAAAAGGTGAGGAATAGAACGCTGGTCCTTTAGTTCACCTAATTTTTCAGTAATACACCATCGAATAACCCAATCAGGATCGTCTAAGTAGGGCAATAAGTAGGGGGTGTATTCTTTTCCTTGGATAAGTTTTAACTCTAGAATGGCATCCCATCTAGAGTCTTCAAGTCGTAATAATTGTAAGATTCTATCAATCTTTTGTTTCGACATAGTGTTTCTCAAAAAATGACATAATGTCCTTAATATTTGTTACATAATTTAACCGCATTTGCCCATCAGAAGACAAGGACTTTTGATTATTCTTTGGTAGTAAAGCACCAATGAAACCCAATTTATGGCATTCATTAAGACGTTTATCTGCTTGAGGAACTGGCCTAACTTCCCCTGTTAGACCAACCTCTCCCCATATCGCGATTTTTAATGGCAGACGACGATTATTGATCGACGAAAGAATCGCACAAACAATGGCAAGATCTAAGGCCTGTTCATTTATTTTTAGACCACCAATGACATTAAGAATGATATCCATGTTCGATAATCGTAGATTTAATATTTTCTCCATAGCCGCAATAAGTAGGTTTGCTCTATTTGGATCAACACCAAGATAGGTGCGTTTAGCCATGCCATAACCGGATGAAACGACAAGGGCTTGTACTTCTACAAGAAAAACTCGACTTCCTTCAATCAAAGCAGATACAGCAGATCCTGGAGAAGTTAAAGTCGTATCATCAATAAACAATTGAGAGGGATTAGATACACTGATCAGTCCTTCTGGCTTCATTTCAAATAAGCCGATTTCATTTGTAGCGGCATAGCGATTTTTAAATGAGCGTAATAAGCGAAAACATTGGTGTCTCTCACCTTCAAAATATAGGATGACATCAACAAGGTGCTCAAGAACTTTAGGTCCTGCTAAATGGCCATCTTTTGTAATATGTCCTATCAAAAGCCCGGTTGAGTTAGTTTTTTTAATCAGACGAATAAATTCATTAGCACAATGCCTAACCTGGTTAACACTTCCAGGGATAGACGGTAAATCGGGATGGAAAACAACTTGAATGGAGTCTAAGATAATAAAATCGATAGCTTCCTTTTCAATAGTGTGCTGTATAGCTTGCATATTAGGGTCTGTATAGACGAGAAGACTTTTTGGTATAGGACCTAAGCGACGAGCACGTAAAAGAAGTTGGTTGATCGATTCTTCTGCAGAAATATAGAGGACTGATAATCCTTGAGAGGCGACATGCAGTGCGATTTGAAGAGAGAGTGTTGATTTTCCAATTCCTGGTTCACCACCGATTAAGCTAACAGATCCTTTAACAAACCCTTTCCCTAAAACGGTATCACATTCCGTAACGCCAGAGGGAATCAACTGT